>JAEXNZ010000473.1 GCA_023439425.1 Pseudomonadota bacterium | reverse complement strand
GACGCGGCGGCAATGCCTTTGCCGAGCGAGGACACCACGCCGCCGGTTACGAAAATCAAGGGAGTCATGGCTGCAAGCATCCTGTCTGGAAATGGAAAACGGCCACACCACCCCATCCCGGAAGACGGGTGGTGGGCAAGAAAGGGGTTTTCCGGTTCGCCGAGGAAGCGAGGGAGGTGGTGCGCTGGCGCGAGGCCGGCACCGGAGGGGATGTCCGCAGCGAGGTCGGGGCCGCCGTGCCGGTCATACGGACCGTCACCTCCTGGCTGCCTGACTGGCGACCGCACAGGGCCGCGCCAGCCGATTCGCTGATCGAGGACACACACTACTCCCGGAAAGCCATAGTTTACAGATTGAAGGCCCTCAGCCCAAGGGGGCATGTGGCCTTCACACAAAAAAGAGCCCCGGCCAGGGGCCGGGGCTCGGTGACAACGGGGCGGCGCGCTTACTTCTTCTTGCGCGCTTCCTCTTCTTCTTCCTGCTGCGGGGCCTGCTGGCCCTTGGCCTTCATTTCAGCGGTGGCCGCGGCGCGGCGCTTGGCCTTGGCGTCGGCTTCCGCCTGCGCCCGGTCGGCCTGCTCGCCCTGCTGCGGTGCGGGCTGGCCCTGTCCGGCGTTCTGGGCCAGTGCCAGCGGCACGGCCACGACGGCGGCGGCAATGGCAGCGATGGTCAGCAACTTCTTCATGGGTCTCCTCGCGGTATGAGCTTGGGTTGGGGCCTTCCGGAACACCCGGAAATCCACCGTGCACAGTGTATCGCGTCGATTTCGGCCGCCCCCTGAACGTATGGCGTGCAAAAAACCTGTCCAGACCGCACACTTCGCCGTCGCATTGCGCTTTATGAAGACAGATGAACGCCCGTTATAACGCCGCCGATATTGAAGTCCTGTCCGGCCTGGACCCGGTCAAGCGCCGTCCCGGCATGTACACCGACACTGCGCGCCCGAACCATCTGGCGCAGGAAGTGATCGACAACGCCGTCGACGAAGCCCTGGCCGGGCATGCCCACACCATCGAGGTCACCCTGTACAAGGATGGCAGCTGCGAAGTCAGCGACGACGGCCGCGGCATGCCGGTGGACATCCACCCGGAAGAGAAAATTCCGGGCGTGGAACTGATCCTGACCCGCCTGCACGCAGGCGGCAAGTTCAGCAACAAGAACTACACCTTCTCCGGCGGCCTGCACGGCGTGGGCGTCAGCGTGGTGAACGCGCTGTCGACCCTGGTGGAAGTGCACATCAAGCGCGAAGGCAGTGAGCACCGCATCACCTTCCGCAATGGCGACCGCGCCACCCCGCTGGAAGTGGTGGGCAGCGTGGGCAAGAAGAACACCGGTACCCGCGTGCGCTTCTGGGCCGACCCGAAGTACTTCGACACCCCAAAGTACAACCTGCGGGCGCTGCGCCACCTGCTGCGCGCCAAGGCCGTGCTGTGCCCGGGCCTGACCGTGAAGCTGCTCGACGAAGCCACCGGCGAACAGGACAGCTGGTACTTCGAGGACGGCCTGAGCGACTACCTGAAGGCCGAGCTGGGCGAGCGCGAGATGCTGCCGGCGAACCTGTTCGTGGGTTCGCTGAAGAAGGACACCGAAGTGGTCGACTGGGCGGTGGCCTGGCTGCCGGACGGCGAGCTGGTGCAGGAAAGCTACGTCAACCTGATTCCGACCGCGCAGCACGGCACCCACGCCAACGGCCTGCGCACCGGCCTGACCGAGGCGCTGCGCGAGTTCTGCGACTTCCGCAACCTGCTGCCGCGCGGCGTGAAGCTGGCCCCGGAAGACGTGTGGGACCGCGTGTCATTCGTGCTGTCGCTGAAGATGACCGACCCGCAGTTCAGCGGCCAGACCAAGGAGCGGCTGTCGTCGCGCCAGGCGGCGGGCTTCGTGGAAGGCGCCGCACATGACGCTTTCAGCCTGCTGCTGAACCAGAACGTGGCGCTGGGCGAGCAGATCGCGCAGCTGGCGATCGAGCGCGCGAGCGCGCGCCTGAAGACCGAAAAGCTGGTGGTGCGCAAGAAGATCACCCAGGGCCCTGCCCTGCCGGGCAAGCTGGCGGACTGCATCAGCCAGGACCTGTCGCGCACCGAGCTGTTCCTGGTGGAAGGTGATTCGGCCGGCGGCAGTGCCAAGCAGGCGCGCGACAAGGACTTCCAGGCGATCATGCCGCTGCGCGGCAAGATCCTGAACACCTGGGAAGTGGCCTCGGGCAGCGTGCTGGCCTCGGAAGAAGTGCACAACCTGGCCATTGCGATCGGCTGCGATCCGGGCAAGGACGACATCAGCGGGCTGCGTTACGGCAAGGTGGTGATCCTGGCCGACGCGGACTCGGACGGCCTGCACATTGCAACGCTGCTGACGGCGCTGTTCCTGAAGCACTTCCCGGCGCTGGTGGCCGCCGGCCACGTGTTCGTCGCGATGCCGCCGCTGTTCCGCGTGGACGTGGGCAAGCAGGTGTTCTACGCCCTGGACGAAGAAGAAAAGCGTTCGCTGCTGGACAAGATCGAGCGCGAGAAGATCAAGGGCCAGGTCAGCGTGACCCGCTTCAAGGGTCTGGGCGAAATGAACCCGGAGCAGCTGCGCGAATCGACCATCCACCCGGACACGCGCCGCCTGGTGCAGCTGACCGTGGACGACGACGAGCAGACCAGCGCCCTGATGGACATGCTGCTGGCCAAGAAGCGCGCGGGCGACCGCAAGCAATGGCTGGAAAACAAGGGCGACCTGGCCTCGCTGGAGGTCTGAGTTCTCCGCGAAAAACCCCGCTTCGGCGGGGTTTTTTTCTTGCCTGCCGGATCGCCGTGTCGGCATTCGACAGGCTGCGTAGAGCCGGGCTTGCCCGGCTGCTGTTGGATTCAGGCGAACAGCCGGTGGTCACGTGAATTCGTATTTGGTCGCACCGGGG
>JAEXNZ010000461.1 GCA_023439425.1 Pseudomonadota bacterium | reverse complement strand
ATCGTGTCCTCGTTGAAACGATAGGTCACGCTGGCAGTCGGCATGAACGCGTTGTCGGTGCGCTTGATCGGCTCCGACCAGCTCCACGCGGTGGGCACGATCAGGTCTTCGGTGTCCGGGTTGTCGTGGAAATTCCAGCCGGTGATATCGGCCACGGTGCCCTTTTCGTAGGGCGAGGCCAGCAGCGAGGCTTCGGTGAACTGCCCGTTCGCATCCGGATACCAGTTGAGCATGGCAATGCGCTTGGCGCGCCATGCCGGCAGCGCCGGGTTGCCATTGAGCAACTGGGTGTAACGGTACTGGCCGATCACCGATTCCTCGGTCACCGTGGCCAGGCGGTTGCGGTCGTGGATGCTCACGCGGTTGAAACGCCCACCCAGCAGCACGTCCCAGTGGTCGTCCGGCTGCCAGCGCATCGAGGCGACCGCGCTGTACTCCTTGCGCTGGGCATTGCGCAGGAAGCGGTTGTTGATCAGGTCATCGAACATGATCGGCGCGTTCTTGCCCGGGCCCACGTCCTCATTGCTGAAAGACAGGCCATAGTCGAACGTAAACAGACCCGCAGCATCGGTCAGCAGCAGCGTGGTGTTGGACACGTCCAGACCAAACCGTTCCTGGTTCATGCTGTTGCGGTACGCGTCCTTGTAGCCCGGGTTTTCATTGAAGGTCGGGCCGTCATACCACTCGGTGCGGCGGTCGAAGTACCACGGGGTGATGCCGGTCAGGCCGTTGTACATCAGGCTGTCGGCGTTGGTGTACCAGAGGTTGGCCTTCAGATCGACGGCGTCGTTGCCCGGCGCGAAGCGGTAACGCAGGTTGTAGGCATCCAGGTCCACGCTGCCCGGCTCCCACTGCGGCACGCGGTCGCGGTTCACACGGATGATCTGCGAGGCCATGATCTCGCCCTGGCGCCCGCTGTAGTGGCGATAGCCCGCTTCCAGGGTCTGGGTGTCGTCGATCCGCCAGGTGCCCTTGAGCAGCACCGAATTGGACTTGGACGAGGTGTTGAATACCTCGGTGTTCGGCGGATTCAGCGGGGCCAGGGTGCGCCGGGTCTGCGGGAAATCCTCATATCCGTGCTTGCCGGCGTAGTAATTGCCGGTGTCGCGCCAGGCGTAGGCCGCGACCAGGTCGAAGCTATCCCAGTGCTTCGCACCGGCGATGTTGAAGAACTGCCCACCCAGGCTGTTACGGTTGGTGCCAGGCTCGCCTTCATAGGCCGGCAGATCGCGCGCGCTGCCGCTGGAGATGCCGCTGCGCACGCGCAGGCCGCTGTCCTGGCCGTCGCGCACCACGTCGTCCAGTTTCAGCGTATCCATTTCCACCACGCCGCCAATGCCGCCAGAGGCATTCGCCCCCAGGCTGGGGCCCTTGGTGACGGTGAAGCTGCTGATCAGGTCCGGGTCCAGGTAGGTGCGCTGCGACTGCCCGGCGTAGCCACGGTAGGTGTCCATGGTGGACTGGCCGCCATCAATGATCACCGGAATGCGGCTCTGCCCCTGGATGCCGCGGATGTTCAGATCCAGCGCGTTGGCGGTACGCGGATCACCGGCGGTCACGCCAACCACGCCCTTGACGATGTCGGCGGTGGAGGTGCCACGGAAGCGCTCGATGGTGGCACGCGGCACGTACACGCTGGAGCCGGTGGCCCGATAGGTGTCCAGCGTGCGCGCGGTGTCCAGCGCACTGCCGGTGGGCAGGGTGTCGCCGGCCACGCGCAGCGGCTGGGTCACGGTCACGCCGTCGGTGCGGGTGGCCTGCGGTGCGCGCTCCAGCGTGATCGCGCCTGCGCCGACCGTACGCGGGACCAGGCCGCTGCCCAGCAACAGCTGCGCCAGCGTCGACTGCGCATCCAGCTCGGCGTTGACCGCGTTCGAGGTGATGCCGTTTGCCAGCGCGGCCGGGTACGCCACCTGCACGCCGGACTGGCGCATGTAGCTGCGCAGCGCGTCCGCGAGCGGCTGGGCCGGAATGTCGAAGCGGTGGGTGGCGGTCAACGCGGACGTGTCAGACGACTGCGCCAGGGCCGGGTATGCCACGGTGGTGATCAAGCCGGCGGCAAGCAACGCACTGCAGAGTCGGGACGGACGCAGGCCCCGGCGGGAAACAAGAGACATGTTGAAACCTGTAAATGAGACAAGCCGCTCAGGCGGCATTCCCGCAGGAAGGGCGGGCGCTGCGAAGTACGTGGCGGCGGCGGGTACGTTCGGGAGGTAAGACGCACGACGATGCCGGTTCCCCAAGAGGAATCGCGCCCGATGCGCGCAGTTGGCTCAGTGCGTCGGTGTTTCAGCCGGCGCGGCCACGCGCACGATCACCGCGCCCAGCGGCAACCGGGTCAGCTGTAATCCTGCCGTCGCGGCCAGCGCGTCCAGCGCCTGTTCGGGCTGGTCCACGCGCAGCGCGGCGTTCACCGCAGGCAAGGCGGCAAGATCGCCCTGCACAAAGGTGGCCCCGTCGCGGTAGCGCGCAATCTGCGTGACCGCTTCGGCCACCGGCGTGGCATCGAGCAGCAGTTCGCCCTCGCGCCAGGCGGCGATGCGGTCCGGTGCCAGGTCCGGCTGGCGCTGCACCACGCCGCCACGGGTAAAACCGGCACGCTGTCCGGCCAGCAGGTAGGTCCATCCCGCGTCGGTCTGTGCGGCCACCCTGACCTGGCCCTGCTCCACTTCGGTGTGCACGCCGTCGGCACCCGTGGTGACCGCGAACGCAGTAGAGATGTCTTCCACCACGCCGCCCTGGGCCAGCACACGGAACGGCTGCGGATGCCCGGGAGCCACTTTGAACCAGACCCGTCCGCGCAGCAGGTGCACTGCGCGCTGGGTGTCGGTGTAATCCACGGCAATCGCCGAATCGGCGTCCAGCACGGCCGCGCTGCCATCGGGCAACGCCACCGTGGCAATCGTGGTGTCGGTACGGTGGTCGGCGCGCAGGCGCAACCAGGCTTCCGGCGACACCCACAACAGCGCCAGCGCAGCCGCGGCGGCCATCGCCCAGCGCGCGCGACGGCGGCCCGGGCGTGCAGCGGCGTGTGTGTCTTCCACAGCAGGCGGCCCCAGCACCCGCCACAACTGGCGTTCGTATTCGAACGCACGCCGGTGCCCGGGTACCGCCAGCCAGCGTTCGAAGTCCTCCATCCGCGGCGCGTCCACCGCGCCGGACGCCAGCCACGCAATCCAGGCCCGCGCCTGTTCGGCAGGCGGGTCGGAGGCGAGCGGCGGTGCGGGTGTCGGTTCGGGCGGGCGCATGGCTGGCAGTAGCGGCGGTGTCAGTCGCGATCCGGCATGGTAGCCGGCACGCGGGCTCTCGTCTCATGACGTTTGCGCCGGCGCATTCCCCAAGGGGACATCCGCTCAGCGCCCTTGCCGCGCCCAGGCCAGCCGCTGCAGCGCGGCGCGCACATGGTTCTCGACGGTGGTGACCGACACCCCCTGCCGCCGTGCGATCTCCGCCTGGGTCAGGCCCTGCAGGCGGTTGAGACGGAAAATGGTGCGGGTGGGTTCGGGCAGATGTTCGGCCGCCGCCAGCACCCGCTGCAGTTCGTCCTGGGCCATGGCCTGCTCTTCCGTGGAGAGCACTTCATCAGGCCCCCACAGATGCTGCTCGGCCAGCAGCCGCGCGCGCCGGGTGCGCTCGCGGCCGTGATCGGTGGCCAGGTTGCTGGCCAGCCGGTACAGGTAGGCACGCGGGTTGTCGATGCAGAGCTCGTTACCGACCCCGCGCGCCTTGAACCACACCGACTGGATCACATCCTCTTCGCTGCCGTCACTGCCGAGGATCCGCTGCACCAGGCGCAACAGTGCTGGCCGTTCGCGGATCAGCAGTTCGGTCAGGGTCGAGGCATTGGAAGACATGCCGCATGGTAGCGTCCAAATGCGAATGCGTCACGTTAAGCGCCCGGGCGACGCACCGCACGCACTTTGCCACTGCGCCCGCCGCCGGCGTAGAACACCTGCCCGCCATCCGACTCCAGCCCGCTGACATGCATGCCGTCCGGCATCACCAGCCGCTCCAGCACCGCGCCACTGGCCGGGTCGATGCGGCGGATGTCGCTGCGTTCGCCGTCGTCGGTGCCGTGCCAGAGCTCACCGTCCACCCAGGTCACGCCGGTGACGAAGCGGTCGGACGCGATGGTGCGCAGCACCTTGCCGGTGGCCGGGTCGACCTGGTGGATGCGGCGCTCGCGGTACTGCCCCACCCACAGGTAGCCTTCGGCCCAGGCCATGCCGGAATCCGTGCCGCCACCCGGTGCAGGAATGGAGGCCAGCACCTGGCCGCTGTGCGGGTCGATCTTGTCGATGCGGGCTTCGGCAATCTGGTACAGGTGGGTGCCATCGAAGGCGGTACCGGCATCGCAGGGCACCGCCAGCGAACGCACCGGTGTGCCGCTGGCCGGGTCGAAGGCCACCAGCGCCGGGCCGGTGGCGGCCCACACCTGTTGACCGTCGAAGCTCACGCCGTGGATGGCGTCGGCACCGTCGAAGGGGCCGTACTGGCGAAGCACTTCAGCGTCATGCACGGCGGTGGCAGAGGTAGTGGCTCGGTTCATGGCATCGCTCCTGGTTCCCCCGGAATGGGGGCCTGCTGCGGACACTAGTCCCCTGGCAGCAGCCTGGGGAGTAACAAGATCGTCGTGAATCCGGCCAGCGGCATCGTCCGCCAGCGCTGCGTGCGCCCCTGTCCGCTGGGGCGTACCCGCCCCTGCGCCTGCAGGTCGGCCAGCGCCCGCTGCACACCGCGCTGGCTGATGCCCAGCGCCAACGCCAATGCCGAGCTGGACCAACCCGCGCCGTCAGACAGCAGTGCCGCCACCGTAGCGGATGCATCGTCAAAGGGGGGATCCAGCACCGACACGCGCCTGCCTTCAGCCAACTCCAGCCGGTAGCCGTCGCCTGCGCTGGCCACGGTCACACCCTCGGGCAGCAGCTTCCGCAGCCGCCCGATCTCCACCCGCAGGCGCGCGCGATGGGTGTCATCCCCGTGCCGCGTGCGGAACAACGACGCGATCAGTGCATCGCGTGACGCGGGCTCCGGCCACGCCGCACCCAGCACACGCAGCAGCGCGAACAGCAGCGGGCGGCGCGCCAGCGATTGCCAGCGCCCGGCGTTCCACAGGCCTCGGCGGCAGCCGTCCACCACACAGTGCGGCCCATCCAGCAGCGCCCGCACCTGCTGCAGGTCCAGGGCTTTACCGGCGCAGCGCGCGGCGGGCTTGCGCAGCTCCGCACTGGCCTGCGACACCTCTTCCTGCAGGGCGGCAATACCCGACTGCTGCGCTGCCCACGTTGCTTCCTGCAGCGCCTGCTCCGCCAAGGGAATCTGCAGGGCCCGCGCCGCCAGCGTGGTCCGGGTCAGCGCCGCCATGGCGGCCAACGCGGGCGGCAGCGGCTGGCCCTGCACGTGGTCCAGGGCCGCCGTCGCGTCCGCGCCGCGCCCCAGCAGCAGGGCCCGTCGCGCCAGGATCAGCCAGGCCTGCAACGCGTTGGCGCTGTCCTGCGCGGCCTCCAGCCGTCGGGCAGCGGCCAGCAGCGCAGCGGATGACCCGCTCAGCTCGCGCAGAGCCAATCCAATCTCGGCGTCGGCGACCACGCAGCGGGCACGGGCGACCCCCTCGTGGCGAGCAAACGCCATGTGCGCCTGCCGCAACAGCGCGCGGGCACGGGCCAGCTCGCCCAGCTGGGCCATGGCGATACCGCGCAGCGCCAGCGCCGGTGGGTCCGAACGCAGGGACACCTTGCCCAGGGCGGCCAGCACATCGCCAGCCGCCAGGTTCCGCGCCGCAGCGGTCAACAGGGCATCCATGCCAACAGGCTAACCGGCCCGCCCCTACTCTGCCGCACGGCTACGATCGCCCGTGCCACCCAGGCATTCGGAAACCGCTTCAAACACCGACTGCGTGGCCCCGGGCAGTTGCTGGAAGATGGCCCGCGGGCCCGCCAGCGCCGCGAAGAACGCCGGTACCGTGGTGCCGGCCGGAATCGGCAGCGCACACAGCCAGCGCGGCTGTTGGCCGCCCACCCGCCCACTGACCGGGTCCACCTCCAGCTCGCTGGCGGCGAAGGCCCAGCGGCACTCGGTCACCATGCCACTGGCGGTCTCGACCGCACAGCGCATCTTGAGCGCCTGGTAGTCGGTGAATTCGCCCTCGCAGATGGTGTCCATGCAGACATCGTCGAAGCCGGCGCGCAGCCGCCGGCGCAGGTCATGGAACGCGGCCCCCTGGGCGTAGTAAGTCGGGTAGTCGACCAGGTCGACGAACGCCGGGCCGGGCTTGCCTTCAGCCGCCGTGGCGTGGCCCGCCAGCAGCGGGGAAAGCAGCAGGCCGGCCGCAACAGCCAGCAGTGGGCGGTGGAATCGGGTCATGACAGGCTCCTTGGGCCATCCGGCGCATCAGTGCGCCAGCGCTCACAGTGCGCGCCCGGGCCGCCCCGGCGCGATCAGAGCAGGCCGAATTCGCGCCCCGGGAAAATCCGGAGCGGCGGGTCGGCCGGGGCCTACCTGCACGGCGGCCGGCAAAGGCATAAAATGGGCGGTCTTACGCCAACATCCCCCTCTCGGAGCACACCATGGGTCTGGAACTCGTCTCGCCCGGCAAGAACCCGCCGGAAGAAATCAACGTCATCATCGAGATCCCGAAGGATTCCGAGCCGGTGAAGTACGAAGTGGACAAGGAAACCGGCGCGATCTTCGTCGACCGCATCCTCTCCACCCCGATGCGCTACCCCTGCAACTACGGCTATGTGCCGAGCACCCTGTGCGGCGAC
>JAEXNZ010000437.1 GCA_023439425.1 Pseudomonadota bacterium | reverse complement strand
GCCGTAGCTGGAGGTGCCGTAGCTGACGATGCGCTGGCCGTTGGCCTGCTTGACCTGGCCGGGCTCGAACGGCTCGATCATGCCGTGCTGTTCGGACATGCGGCGGATCCAGCGGTCACTCTTGATGCTCATCGGGGGGTCCTGGGTGCGTTAAGGCAAGAATTCTAAGCGGATCAGAGCAGCTGGGACAAAATGGGAATGCTGGCGCGCGGGCGCTTGCCCATTTCCTCGACCAGGCGCTCCGCGGCGGCCAGATAGGCCTTCGCTGCCGGCGACTCCGGCGCAGCGGCCACGATCGGCGTGCCCACATCGCCCTGCTCGCGGATGCCGATGTCCAGCGGCAGCGAACCCAGCAGCGGCACGCCGTACTGCGCGGCCATGCGCTGGCCACCGCCGTCACCGAACAGGTGCTCGACCTGGCCGCAGTTGCTGCAGGTGTGCACGGCCATGTTCTCGACAATGCCCAGCACCGGCACTTCGACCTTCTCGAACATCTTCAGCGCTTTCTTCGCATCCAGCGTGGCGATGTCCTGCGGAGTGGTGACGATGACCGCGCCGGCCAGCGGGATCTTCTGGGTCAGCGTGAGCTGGATGTCGCCGGTGCCCGGCGGCAGGTCGATCAACAGGTAGTCCAGGTCGTCCCACAGGGTGTCGTTGAAGAACTGGGTCATGGCCGAAGTTGCCATCGGGCCGCGCCAGATCATCGGGGTTTCGTCCTCGATCAGATAGCCGATCGACATGGTTTCCACGCCAAACGCACGCAACGGTTCGATGGATTTGTTGTCCGGACTTTCCGGGCGGCCGCTCAGGCCGAGCATGGTTGGCACGCTGGGGCCGTAGATGTCGGCATCCAGCAGTCCCACGCGCGCGCCCAGCTTGGTCAGCGCCACGGCCAGGTTCACCGCGGTGGTGGACTTGCCCACCCCGCCCTTGCCCGAGCCCACCGCGATCACATTGCGAACGCGCGGATGCGGGCTGAGGCCCTTCTGCACCTGGCTGGCATGGGGACGTCGAGAGGGGCTGGCACTCACTGCGGGCACTCCGGAAAAGCAGAACGGGAAGGCCCGCCACTATACAGGGCTGCCCACCCCGGCCCTGCTGCCAGCGACCCGCTGCGCGTGGAACGCGGCAATCCAGCTTGCACATTCAGCGGTCACGCGCACACCCGCCACTGCGGGTCGATGTCCCGCGCTGTCCAACGGCTGTCCTTGGCGTCAAATCCGGCCTGCAACGCAGCACAGGCGCGCGACCGGCCACCCTTGAAAGCGTGCATACGTCACAGTTTGGATTTTGATCGTTCCAAAAGAAACCATCGATTTGGCCTGTTACATCAACACCTTACATGGCAAATGAGAACGAAAGATCGGCTTTGCAGATCTTGTCTTTATGACTTCTTGATGAACAGTTGACAGGCCGCGTTAAGCCTGTGTTAACTTCAAGTCATCAGCTCGTAAAGCTGGTGATGCAGGGGGGCAAAGCAACGCCAACACCTGATCCGAGGGCACACGGAGACGCCTGCTGGTCACTGTCGCCGGTGTTTTACGCAAACGTTCGTTCCAAGGGGATCCATTCATGATCAATCGCAAGTCGCTCAGCCGGAATCCGCTGAGCTTCGCCCTGGCCACCGCCATGGTGTTCGCCGCTTCGGCACCCGTGTTCGCCCAGGACAGCAGCTCGACCCAGACGGCCGAAGAGGCCGCCAAGGCCAAGGAAGCCACGACGTTCGACACCGTGACCGTCACCGGTTCGCGCATTGGCAAGGACACCTTCAACTCGGTGTCGCCGGTGCAGGTCGTGACCCGCGAGGAGACGCTGCTGGCGGGCTTCAACTCCACCACCGCCGCACTGCAGAGCACCGCGGTGACTGCCGGCTCGTCGCAGATCAACAATGCTTACGGCGGCTACGTCACCGACGGCGGCCCGGGTGCCAACACCCTCGGCCTGCGCGGCCTGGGCCCGACCCGCACCCTGATCCTGCTGAACGGTCGTCGCGTGGCACCGGCAGGTTCGCGCGGCGCGGTCGGCTCGGCCGACCTCAACGTGCTGCCGAACTCGATCGTCGACCGCGTTGAAATCCTGAAGGACGGCGCGTCCTCGATCTACGGCTCCGACGCCGTCGCGGGCGTGATCAACATCATCACCAAGACCAAGGTCGACGGTGTCAGCTTTGAAGCCCAGCACAACGCCACTGACGGTGGCGGTGGCGACGAGCGCCGCTACTCGATCATGTTCGGCACCACCGGTGAGCGTTCGCACTTCTCCGGTTCTTACGAGTACTACACCCGCAACAACATGACCCTGGGCGACCGCAGCTGGACCCGCTGCCCGACCGACAAGTACCGCGACATCGACGTGGGTGACTATTGGGGTAGCGGCGATTACATCGACCCGATGACCGGCAAGTCCAAGTGCTACTCGCTGGATGCCGGCGGCGTGACCATCAACACCATCGGCACCAACACCCGCACCGGCGTCGCCGCTCCGGGCGGCAGCGGCACCCGCTTCAACCGCTGGCGCCCCAATTCGGCGGTGACCACGGGCCTGGTCGGCTACGAGGGTGTTGACCTCAACACGCGTGACACCTTCGACCCGGACATGCTGCGCGAATCGCTGATCTCGCCGGCCAAGACCCACACCCTGTTCCTCCAGGGTGGCGTGGACATCGGCGTGCTGGGCGATGCCGAGCTGTACTACGAGTTCCTGGGCAACAAGCGCAAGTCGACCCAGACCGGCTACCGCCAGCTGTCGCTGGATTACGCTGTGGGCAGCCCGCTGATCCCTGCCAACCTGCGTGACAGCGTCGCTGGCGCTCCGACCAACCTGACCGGTGGTCGCAACATGGGCGTGCGCGCGTTCATCGGGTTCGGCAATGACCAGAACAAGCAGAACGTTGACTACTTCCGCTTCAACGCTGGCCTGCGTGGCAATCTGGGTTCGGAATGGAAGTATGACTTCAACGTCATGCACTCCGACAATGATGCCGACTACACCTTCCAGAGCTTCCTCACCAGCCGTCTGGCCCAGAGCCTGAACGTGGTGTCCAACGGTGCCGGCGGCTACAGCTGCGTCGATCCGTCCAATGGATGCATCGCGGCACCCGCGCTGAACAACGCGACGATTGGCGGCAACTTGCCGGAAGACTGGAAGAACTGGGTGTTCGTACCGGTCACCGGCAACACCCAGTACAAGGAAACCACGGTCAACTTCAACGTCAACGGCCCGCTGTTTGATATGCCGCACGGTACCGCTGCCGGCGCATTTGGCGTGGAATACCGCAAGGCCAAGATCGATGACAGCCCGTCGGAATACTCGGTCAACGGCGACCTGTTCAACCTGACCTCGGCTGCGCCCACCCGTGGTAGCGACTCGGTGTTCGAAGCGTACGGCGAACTGGAATTGCCGCTGCTGCGTGGCGTGACCGCCGCTGAAGAGCTGACCGTCAACCTGTCCGGCCGTTACACCGACTACAAGTCCTACGGCTCCGACGAGACGTACAAGATCGGCACGCTGTGGACCCCGGTCAGCTGGCTGTCGTTCCGCGCGTCGTACGGCACGTCTTACCGCGCTCCTGCGCTGTACGAACAGTTCCTGGGCGGCACTACCGGCTTCCTGGGCAACACCAGCGATCCGTGTAATGAATACGGCGAGCGCGACCCGTCCAGCCTGCGCTACCAGAACTGCGCCTCGCAGGGCCTGCCGCCTGACTTCCTGGCCACCCAGAGTGTCACGGTGATCACCCAGGGCGGTGCGGAAACCGGTCTGGAAGCAGAAACCTCGACCGCCA
This sequence comes from Pseudomonadota bacterium, assembly GCA_023439425.1. Taxonomy (GTDB): domain Bacteria; phylum Pseudomonadota; class Gammaproteobacteria; order Xanthomonadales; family Xanthomonadaceae; genus Stenotrophomonas. Next base: position 1,647 of record JAEXNZ010000437.1, on the reverse strand, counting down.
AGACCATCGGCATGGTCCTGCAGCCGGAATTCGGCAGCGGCTTTGGTGATCTGTCTTTCGCCCTTGATTACTTCGACATCAAGGTCGAGAACGGCGTGCAGGACGCGGGCGGTGCCGGCATCCTGACCAACTGCTACAACAGCTCCACCGCCGACTTCAACGCCGGTAACGGTCTGTGCCGTCTGGTCGAACGCAACCCGGCCAACAATCAGCTGACCGTCACCAACGGCTTCATCAACGTGTCGACCGACAAGGTGCGCGGTCTGGACTACACCCTGCGCTACGTTCGTGACATCGGCCCGGGCGAGTTCCGCTCGACGGTGCAGTACACCCACTACATCGAACAGACCAACAAGGTGTTCCAGGACGACCCGGAAGTGAACTACAGCGGTCAGCTGCGCTTCCCGAAGAACACCGCCACGTTGGACCTGAGCTACAAGTGGAAGAACTGGCAGGTACGTTACGGCCTCGACTGGATCGACGAGATGGAGAGCTACACGTACTACGAGGAAGATCCCGCGACCTCGCAGTACAAGCTCTACACCCCGAACTACTTCCTGCAGGCTGTCTCGGTGCAGTATGAAGCAGACAAGTGGTCGGTCACCGGTGGCGTCCGCAACCTGGCGGACAAGGAACCGCCGACCATTTCCCAGGGTGTGTACAACACCGTAGGTAATGCGCTGCTGTACAGCGGTTTTGATTACTTCGGCCGTACCTACTTCATGAACGTGACCTACTCGTTCTGATCCAAGCAACACGGACCGCCGCCCTTCGGGGCGGCGGTTTTGTTTCCGATCCCGGGAAACCGGTGATCGACCCGCTCCATGCCTAGAGGTCGTCAATGAAAAGGATTCTGTTACTGGCCGCAATGGCCGGTATTTCGCCCCTGCTTCACGCTAAACCCGCTGTCCCGAGCATTGAACAACTTGCGGCCTTCCCCGCCCTTTCCAGCCTGTCACTGTCCCCCGATGGGAAACACATTGCCGGCCTGCGTGCCAACGGCGAGGAACGCGTCATCGTGGTCTGGGAAACCAACGCACTGGACAAGGCCCCGACTGTCATCGGCGCTGGGCGCATGAAGTTCCAGGGGGTCCAGTTCATCAAGAACGGACTGTTGGCCGTGACCCTGTGGCAGCCGTACGACCTGCGCACTGATCGCATCAACAAGACGTTCATCAGCAAGTTCTTCATCACCGACCTGGAAGGCAAGGAGTGGAAAGAGCCGATTTCCCCTCCCAGGGCTACCAGCCGTAACGAAGAGCTGGAGCAGGCCCTTTCCAACGCAAGCGTGCTCGACACCCTGCCCAATGATCCTGATCACATCCTGGTCATCAACGGTGTGGGCAGCAATTCCGGCGACGTCTACAAGGTGAACCTGCGCAACTTCACATCGCAGCGCATCCAGAAGACCGAGGAACGTGTGGCCGGTTACCTGACCGACCTCAACAGCGAGCTGCGCGCCCGCCTGCGCCAGGACGTGGACGGTACCGGTGCGTACATCTCCACCGAGTTCCGCAACGTCGACAGCGGTCGCTGGGAGGAACACTTCCGTTCCTACGTGAAGGATCGCGACATCAACCAGGTGGTCGGCTTCGCCGATGACCCGAACATCGCCTTCGTCCAGAGCAACGTCGGTCGCGACAAGAC
>JAEXNZ010000396.1 GCA_023439425.1 Pseudomonadota bacterium | reverse complement strand
TCGTCTGTCGACCGACGCTACCGGTCCAGCACCGTGAACGGGTTTTGATTGTCGATGGCCACCGACGCACTGTCGATGGCGGGTCGGGGTGGGCTGGAGGGGGCGTGAGCGGCATGGATGCCGCGACCGAGGCTCCAGGGAAGGATTCACGCCGTCCCCCGGAACGCCCATCCCGAGCCGCCAATACAGGGTACCGATGGCCACCGGCTGTTCGCCTGAATCCAACAGCAGCCGGGCAAGCCCGGCTCTACGGATGGCGTGCAATCAAGCCGTGCCAGCAATCCCGGAAACAACAACGGCACCCGTAGGTGCCGTTGTTGTTTGAAGCGTTCTACAGACGATCACGCCATCGCGCGGGTCTGTTCCAGTTCGACCTGCAGGGCGCTGGCGAGCTCTTCGCGGGCGACTTCGAACTGCTGTTCGCGCAGCAGGTCCTTTACCGCCACCACGCCGCGGGCCAGTTCGTCTTCGCCCACCAGCACCACGAAGCGGATGCCGGCCTTCGCGGCGTACTGGAACTGCTTGCCGATCTTCTTCGGCTCCATCTGCACTTCGGTGTTGATGCCACCGGCACGCAGGCGACGGGCCAGGTCCAGCGAGCCCGGCAGGCCGTTGTCGTCCATCAAGGCCACCAGCGCGTGCACGCTGCTGTCTTCGATGCCCGCAATCAGGCCGGCCTCGCGCAGCTGCCAGAATAGACGGGTCAGGCCGATCGAGATGCCCACGCCCGGCAGCTTCGACTTGCTGTAGTGGCTGGCCAGGTCTTCATAACGACCGCCCGAGCAGATCGAGCCGATCTGCGGGTGGTCGGTCAGCGTGGTTTCGTACACCGTGCCGGTGTAGTAATCCAGGCCGCGTGCAATCGAGAAGTTCAGGCAGTACGCCGTTTCCGGCACGCCCAGCGCCTTCACCAGTTCCAGCACTTCGCGCAGTTCGGCCACGCCCACTTTCAGGGTGTCGCTTGCAGCTGCGTCGGCCACCAGCGCGTCCAGCTGCGCCAGGGCATCGGCGTGGCTGCTCGAACGCACCTCCACGAAGGCCAGAATGCGTTCCACCTGCTCGGCCGGAATGCCGAAGCCTTCGCCGGTCAGCGTTTCGCGCACATAGTCCGCGCCGCGCTTGTCCAGCTTGTCCACTTCGCGCAGCACCGCCAGCTGGCGCTCGCCATCGGCCACGCCCAGGCTTTCAAAGAAGCCGCGCATCAGCTTGCGGTTGTTCAACTGCACCGAGAAATCACCGATGCGCAGTTCCGAGAACACCGCGTGGATCACCGCCAGCACTTCCGCGTCGTAGCGGGTGCTCAACGTGTCCTTGCCGATCACGTCGATGTCGCACTGGTAGAACTCACGGAAACGACCGCGCTGGGCGCGTTCCCCGCGGTACACGCGCTGCATCTGGTAACGACGGAACGGGAAGGTCAGGTCGTGTTCGTGCTCGGCCACGTAACGGGCCAGCGGCACGGTCAGGTCGAAACGCAGGGCCAGTTCCGGCAGGCTCTTGTCACCCGCTTCGGCGGCATTGGCCAGCGCACCGGTGGACTGCACGAAGTACACCTGGCGCTCGGTTTCGCCGCCCGATTTGGTCAGCAGCACGTCCGACAGCTCGAACACCGGGGTTTCCACCGGCAGGAACCCGAACCGCTCGTAATTGCGGCGGATGACGTCCAGCATGCGCTGGAACGCGATCTGCTCGCGCGGCAGCAGTTCCATGATGCCGGGCGGCGTACGGGGCTTGATCACTTGCGGAACTCCTGCTCGAAACGTGGGGGTGTGCTGACCGCCTATTGTAGCCGCAGCCGGCCCTCAGGCCCCAGCCAGCGGCTGTAATCCGGCTGAACCGCCGCATGAAGTATCATATGGGGGTCCCGTTCACTGGCTGCACATGACCCGGCCCCACTCCGGCACCGCACTTTCCGCTGTAGACGACCCCGCACCGGGGTGTTCGGCGCTGAAGGACTGCCTGCACTGCTCGGTCCGCCATCTGGCGGTCTGCTCGGCGCTGTCGCCGGATGAAGTGCAGGCGCTGGAACGGGTGACGGTTTCGCAGCCGCTGCCACTTGGGGCCACCCTGGCCCGCGCCGGTGAGCCGCGCCAACATGTCTATACCTTGACCAGCGGCGCACTGCGGCTGGTCCGCACCCTGGCCGACGGCCGCCGTCAGATCAGCAGCTTCGTGCTGCCCGGCGACTATCTGGGCCTGACCGGCAGCGACCATCACCGCTACGACATCGAGGCCATCGCCGACAGCCGGGTGTGCCGGGTGGCGCTGAGCCAGATGAAAGACCTGCGTGCACGCTATCCGCACCTGGAGCGCAAGCTGCTGCAGCGCGCCTGCCAGGAACTGGATGCCGCCGCCGATGCGGCCTTGGCGCTGGGCCGGTTGCAGCCGGCGGAAAAGCTGGCTGATTTCCTGCTGCGGCTGGCGGCGCGTGAGGCCCCGCTGGGCGGGAATGCACTGCGGGTGACCCTGCCGATGGGTCGCGGTGATATTGCCGACCATCTGGGGCTGACCATGGAAACGGTGAGCCGCACGTTCACCAAGCTGCGCCAGTCGGGGCTGATCGCCCTGCCCCATCTGAACACCGTTGAGATTCTGGATCAGGACGGGTTGCGCGAGCTTTCGGCGGACGAAGGCTGGGCCTGACGGCATTGAACGGCGCGTGATCCCGTAGAGCCGGGCTTGCCCGGCTGGTCTTTTGCGCGCGAACGGCAGCCGGGCAAGCCC
>JAEXNZ010000394.1 GCA_023439425.1 Pseudomonadota bacterium | reverse complement strand
GGGCTTGCCCGGCTGCCTTTCGCGGCGCAAAGAGCAGCCGAGCAAGCCCGGCTCTACGATGTGCCGGCAACATCTGGCTCACAGTCGCAGGCGCACACTAAACGCCTGCCTTCCGGAGCCCCCCGATGTCTGTCGAAATCACCAACCCCGCCACCGGCCTGGTCACCTACCGCCACGAACTGCTCAGCGCCGCCGACGTCGAGCAGCGCCTGGCCGCAGCCGCTACCGCCTTCCCACTGTGGGCGGCAAGCTCGCTGCAGGAGCGCGGCAGCGTGCTGCGCGCCATCGCCGCACAGCTGCGCACACGCAAGGATGACCTCCAGCGGGCGATGACCTCCGAAATGGGCAAGCTCAAGGTCGAGGCGCTGGCTGAAGTGGAAAAGTGCGCGCAGGCCTGCGAGTACTACGCCGACCACGCCGCCGATTACCTGAAGCCGCAACTGATCGACACTGAAGCCCAGCGCAGCTATGTCCGCTACGAACCGATCGGCTGCGTGTTCGCGGTGATGCCCTGGAACTTTCCGATCTGGCAGGTGTTCCGCTTCCTCGCCCCAGCGTTCATGGCCGGCAACGTGGCCGTGCTCAAACACGCCAGCAACGTGCCGCAGTGCGCCGATCTGATTCTGGCGGTGTGCCGTGATGGCGGCCTTCCGGAGGGCGTCTTCGACGTGCTGCACATCAACAACGACCAGGCCGCCGAGGTGCTGCGCGACAGGCGGGTGAAGGCGGTCACGCTCACCGGCAGCGAGCGGGCAGGGCGCTCGATTGCGGCCAATGCCGGCGACCAGCTGAAGAAGTGCGTGATGGAGCTGGGCGGCAGCGATGCCTTCGTGGTGCTGGATGACGCGGATCTCGACAAGGCCGTCGCAGCCGCAGTGAAGTCGCGCTTCGACAACAGCGGTCAGACCTGCATCGCGGCCAAGCGCTTCATTGTGGTGGACGCCATTGCCGACGCGTTTGTCGAGAAGTTCGTGGCCGCCGCCGCGCAGCGTGTGTATGGCGACCCGCAGGACGAGAAGACCACGCTGGCTCCGATGGCGCGGGCCGATCTGCGCGAGGAGCTGCACAAGCAGGTGCAGTCCAGCATCGCCAAGGGGGCGAAGCTGTTGCTGGGCGGCGAGCCGGTGGCGGGGACGCACGCCGGCTACCCGGCCACGATTCTCGACCAGGTGGTGCCGGGCATGCCGGCGTACGAGGAGGAACTGTTCGGCCCGGTCGCTGCGATCCTGCGCGTGCGCGACGAAGAGGAAGCGCTGCGGGTGGCCAATGACACCACGTTCGGACTGGGCGGCAGCGTGTGGTCAGGCGACCCGGTGCGCGGCGAAGCGATGGCCAAGCGATTGGAGTGTGTTGCAGCGTTCGTAAACGCGATCGTCAAAAGCGATGTGCGGTTGCCGTTCGGGGGCAGCAAGCGTTCCGGGTTCGGACGCGAGCTCGCCGATCATGGCATTCATGAGTTCATGAACATCAAAACGGTGTATGTGGCCTGACGGATGTCACGACCAACGGTCGTGACCTACGGCGGTAGGTACCGACCGTTGGTCGGTACGCGGAGGTAGGTACCGCCGTTGGTCGGTACGCGGGTCACAGCCACCGCGCGCGCTTGAACAACCGGTACAACCCGACACACACTGCGCCCACGCCGACGATCATTGCTGGATACGCCCACGGCTTGTCCAGCTCGGGCATGTGGGCGAAGTTCATCCCGTACCAGCTGGTGATCAACGTAGGCGCGGCCAGTAGTGCCGCCCAGGCACCCAGCCGCTTCACGGTTTCGCCCTGGGCCAGGGTGACCAGCGACAGATTCACGCTCAACGCGGTGCCCAGCATCTCGCGCAGGGTGTCGATCACATCGCTGATCCGCACCGCATGGTCATGCACATCGCGGATGTACAGCTTGACCTCGTCGGGAATCAGGTCGCCGGGATAGCGGCGCAGCTGGGCCAGGACATCCTGCAGCGGAGCCACCGCCATTCGCATCTTGTTGAGCTGGCGCTTGAGTTCGTACAGGCGCATCACCGTGGTGCGCTTGTAGTTCTCGGCGAAGATGTCTTTTTCCAGTGCATCCAGGGTGTCGCGGTAGCCGATGGTGATGGGCAGGTAGTTGTCGACCACGAAGTCCATCACCGCGTACAGGCAGTACGACGGTCCCATTTTCAGCAGCTGCGGCTCGCGCTCCACCCGCGCACGCACAGGCGCGTACGACAGCGAGGCCCCATGCCGCACCGTGACCAGGAAACGCGGCCCGAGGAAGGCATGGGTTTCGCCGTACTCGATGCGGTCCTGCACGCTCTGCGCGGTGGTGACCACCACGAACAGGGAGTTGCCGTACGCCTCCACCTTGGGGCGCTGGTGGGCATTGCGGGCATCGTCGATGGCCAGGTCATGCAGGCCGAATTCCTCCTGCAGCTTCAGCAGCACCGCATCGGCCGGGTCATACAGACCGACCCAGACGAAGCCGTTGCCGCTGGCGATCACATCGCTGATCGCATCCAGCGCGATGTCATGGCGCTTACCCTGGTCGTCGTAATGAACGCAGTTGATGACGCAGGCAGGGTTGCTCGAATCTTTATGTTCCATGGCCGTCATGGTGCGTCAGCCGGCCGTGACGGACGGGTCACGGCGGCCCAGCACCCAGGCCAGCGCAACGTGCACCGGCAGCAGCAGTACGATCCACTGCAGGTTGATCTGCGGCTGCAGGCTCAACCAATGCAGCACCAGGCCCAGGCCGGACAGCACCGCGACGCTCCACAGCAGCACACGGAACCATGCGCGCGGGGTGCGCCCGCGCAGCAGGGTTATCGCACCTGGCAGCAGCAGCAGGCACAGCGGCGACAACTGCAGCAGGTTGCGGTTGGCCCAGGCGGCGTGGTGCGCGCTGAAGCCCCACAGGAAGGTCAGCAGCCCGCCAGCGATGCCACACAGCAGCCACAGCGGCAGGGCAAGACCGCCGAGCAGGCGACGACGCTGGTGCAACGCGAGCACGCCGCCCGCCAGCACCAGCCCGCACAGCAGCCACGGCCACCAGCGTCGGGCGAATTCGTCCGGCTCCGGGGCAATCCGGTGCGGCAGCAGTTCCTGTTCGGCCTGCACCAGCGGACGGCCGTCGCTGTTTTTCACCTGGCGCAGGGCATCGGCCAGGCGCATCGGCACGAAGGCTTCCTGCCAGCGCGACAGCGGCTGGTCGGCATACGGCCCCAGGCCGACGTCGAAGCCCAGCCACATCCACGGGGCAGGCGAAGCCAGCCGCACCGACTCGCTGCGATAGGTGTTGCCACGCGAGCGCCCGGACAACTGCGCATGCAGCCCGCCGCCCAGTGCCTCGTCGATCGCGTCGCGCACCATGGTGGCGCAGTTGGCGGTGTAGTAGTCGTAGCGGTAGCGCGCATTTTCCGGCTTGGCCCGCTCGGCCAGCGAAGCGGCCAGGGTGCGCGCCTGCTCCGGGCTCAGGTCGAGCCACTGCAGGTTGGCCCCGCGACCGGATTCCGCGTAGTACGACAGGTCCTGCTCCAGCGGCAGCGCCACCAGGAAATACATCATGTCGCCGCGGATGAAGCGGCCGATGAAGTCGGGTTCGTTTGGATCGAAGTAGCCGAAGTTGTACGAGATCGCCTGTCCGCTCACCGGGTCCTCGACCACGATGGCGTCATGCCCGAAGCGCTCGAAGAAGATCTCGCCCGGCTGCATGGTGACAATGCCGATGCGCGGGGCGGGTGCCTCGACGTTGGGCACTTCGGTGGTGGCCGGGGCAGGGGATGCGTCCTGCGCCAGCGCTGCCATCGGCAGGCTGGACAGGGTCCCCAGCATCAACAGGAACAACAGGCGGCACAGCGGCCACCGCATCAGCAGAGGCCGCATGGCGTGGTTCAACCTTCGTCGGTGCTGTCGGGCGGCAGCACGGTTACATGGAATGCCTGCACGCGGCGGGCATCGGCGCGCGCGACCCGGAACACGAAACGGTCCAGGGTGAGTTCGTCGCCGGTTTCGGGCAGATGGCCGATGGCTTCGGTGACCAGGCCACCGATGGTGTCGTAGTCGTCGTCGGCGAAGCTGGCCCCGAAGCGTTCGTTGAAATCGCCGATCGGGGTCAGCGCGTCCACCACGTACTGGCCGTCGGCCTGGATGGCAATCTGCGCGGTGTGGTCTTCGGCTTCATCGTGCTCGTCGTCGATTTCACCGACGATCTGTTCCAGCACGTCCTCGATGGTGACCAGGCCGGCGACACCGCCGTACTCGTC
>JAEXNZ010000373.1 GCA_023439425.1 Pseudomonadota bacterium | reverse complement strand
GTAGAGCCGGGCTCTGCCCGGCTGCGTCTTGCCAGCTGTCAGTCCGGCGTGGAGCGATTCCTGAATGTCAGTCGCGATAGCGAGCGGGTACTTCGCTGCGCGAAAGGTTCGGGCCCATCGCAAGGCGAGCCTGCTGGAATGTCACGAACTGACCTTCGTCGGGTAAGGGCGGAATCGTCACCGTCTCGCGTCGGTCAAAGCCGACCAGGGCAGCATCCACCATGGCGTCTACTTCCATCAGGAAGCCGGGCGGAAACTCATTCACGTCCCGGCCCGCCTTCGCCCATAGCTCTGTACGGGTGGCACCCGGTAGTACGGCCTGAACATACACGCCGCGCGGACCAAGTTGTGCAGCCAGCGCCTGGCTCAGGTTGAGCAGATAGGCCTTGGTGCCGCTGTAGACGCCCTCGAACATCTCCGGCGCAAGCGCGAGCACGGACGATAGATTGATGATGGCACCATCGCCGCGTGCGGTGAACACACGGGCTGCTGCCGAGCAGAGCCGGGTCGGGGCGGTGACATTCAATGCAATGATCTGCTCCAGTACCGCAGGCGGGTTATCAAGCAGTCCTCCCTTGAGTGACATGCCGGCATTGTTCACCAGTAGCTGGACATCGCCCTGCTCAAGCCTTTCCTCCACCTTGGCCAGGTCATGAGGCTGCGTCAGATCGGCGGGAATCACCTCCACCGCCACGCCAGTCTCGGTGCGCAGCGTCTCGGCGATCACACCCAGGCGCTGCGCATCGCGGGCGACCAGCACCAGACGGTACCCGCGGCGCGCCAGACGGTCTGCGTAGACAGCACCGATACCGGTTGAAGCGCCAGTGATCAGCGCTACAGGAAAGGAATTCATGATGTACCCAGAGTCTGTGAGAGGAATCAACGATTTACGTCAATCAGAGTGCGTCCCTTGGCGGTGCCTTGCAGCATCTGCGCTGCAACGCCGGGCACCTCACCCAGTGCGATCTCCCGAATGGTCGAGGCCAGCTTCGCCAGATCCAGATCGGTACCAAGGCGCTGCCAGGCGAGTGCACGCAGTTCAGCCGGTGCCCGGACAGAATCGATTCCAGCCAAGGTCACACCGCGCAGAATGAACGGCAACACGGTGCCAGGAAGCTCGCGACCGCCTACGAAGCCGCAGGTCGTGGCGATGCCGCGATAGCGGGTCTGAGCTAGTGCGTTCACCAGCGTACGGCCACCCACGGCGTCGAGCGTGGCGGTCCAGCGCTCAGCTTGAACCGGCGGAGCCTCTGCAGAGAGGATGGCCCGGTCCACTACCTCAGCTGCGCCGAGGGCTCTCAGATAAGCGGCCTCGCTCGCTTTTCCGGTCGAGGCAACCACCTGGTATCCCAGACCGGAAAGCAGGGCAACGGCAATCGAGCCGACGCCACCGGAAGCCCCTGTCACTAGTACCTCGCCGTCGTCCGGCGTGACCCCGTGGCGCTCTATCTCAAGTACGCTGAGCATGGCAGTCAGGCCGGCTGTGCCAATGGCCATGGCAGCACGGGTATCCAAGGCGGACGGCAACTTCACCAGCCAGTCTGCAGGCACGCGGGCGCGCTGCGAGAAGCCGCCGTTGTGCGTCTGGCTGAGCGCCCAGCCAGTTGCCACGACGGAGTCACCCGGTTGGAATCGGGGGTCCGCAGAGGCCTCCACTATTCCGGCGAAGTCGATGCCTGGAATCAAGGGGAATGTCTGAATGATCTGCATGCCGGCGAGGGCAATCGCGTCCTTGTAGTTCAGATTGGACCATTCCACGCGCACGGTCACCGAACCCGCATGAAGCGCGGCGTCCTCAAGGTTCTCAAGCGACGTGGCGATGGAGCCGCCGGCGGATGGGTTGGCAACAAGCGCTCTGAAGGACACGGCGTTTCCTCGGGGGTAGGTGTGGTGCGAATATAGGCATGTACGGTCGTGCATGTAAGAACGCACATTTATCGCCGCTACTATCATTCTTGTGCCTATCAGGGCTGGAGCAATCCCATGCGTACCCATCGACTGGACCCGAAAAGCGGCTGTGCCGTTGAGCTCACGCTGTCCGTGATCGGCGGCGTGTGGAAACCACTGTTGCTGTTCCATGTGCTGACCGGGAAAAAGCGGTTCATGGAGCTCACGCGATTGATTCCCAGTGCTACGCAACGCATGCTCACACTTCAGTTGCGGGAACTGGAGGCGGACGGCCTGATCACCCGCCACGTCTATGCCCAGGTTCCGCCTCGTGTCGAGTATGAAGCGACGGCACTTGCTCGCACGCTCGCGCCCGTCATGCTCAGCCTCCGGGAGTGGGGCGAGAACTATCGGAAGAACGAACAGAAGCTGCCGCCGATGGACGGAAGCTGTGATGTCCCTTCCGCCCCCACAAGCTAGATCGGCGGTCAGTTTCCCCCTCCATCGTCCCATTTGTTAGGTCTCCCATTTCGGCCGTCCCTGAGATGGCACCCGCCCCCCACACCGTGCACAATCCCCGAATACCGGGCATGACGCCCGGTCCACTCCGCGTCACGTCCGGGGGGACGGCACGGAGCACGACAACAGGGGGATACACCATGGATTCGCTCTATCCGGCGGGGCCGTCGGCCGTGCCTGCACAGCTCACCGCGCCCAGCTCCGCCTATCGCCGCCACGCCTGGCTGGCAGTGGCCGGTCTGCTTGTTTTCGCCGGCGCGTACTTTGCCTTGATGGGCTGGTTCGGCTGGACCGCCTTCCGCATGCTGCGCACGCTGCTGTCTGGCGAGGGCGGCAACGCGCTGGTCAACGCCATCGTCGGCGGCTGCGCGCTGTTCCTGGCCGTGTTCATGGCCAAGGGCCTGTTCTTCCTCAAGCGCGGCAAAGCCTCCAAAGACCTGGAGCTGAAGCCGGCCGACCAGCCGGAGCTGTTTGCCTTCCTGCACCGTCTGGCCGACGAGGCCGGCGCGCCGCGACCGAAGCGGGTGTATCTGTCGCCGCGCGTGAACGCTGGCGTGTTCTACGACCTGTCGCTGGTCAATCTGCTGTTCCCCTCGCGCAAGAACCTCGACATCGGTCTGGCGCTGGTGAACGTGTTGAACCTCACCGAGTTCAAGGCGGTGCTGGGCCATGAGTTCGGCCACTTCGCGCAGCGCACGATGGCGGTCGGCCGCTGGGTCTACATCGCCCACCAGGTCGCCACCCAGCTGGTGGCACGGCGCGATGCGCTGGACAGCTTCCTCGCCGGGCTTTCGCGCA
>JAEXNZ010000350.1 GCA_023439425.1 Pseudomonadota bacterium | reverse complement strand
GCACCAGGCCGGAGGTCGACAGGGTCACGCGCTTGTTGGCCAGGCCGTAGCCCAGGTCGTCGCGCATCACGCTCATGGCGCGCACGACGTTGTCGAAATTCATCAGCGGCTCGCCCATGCCCATCATGACCACGTTGGTCAGGCGGCGCTGCTTGTGCGGAATATTGCCCAGATGGCGCGCCGCCACCCACACCTGGCCGATGATCTCGGCGGTGGACAGGTTGCGGTTGAAGCCCTGGGTGGCGGTCGAGCAGAACGTGCAGTTCAGCGCGCAGCCGACCTGCGAGGACACGCACAGCGTGCCGCGGGTCTTATCCGGGATGTAGACCGCTTCAATCGCGTTCTTGCCATCCGTACCCATGGCCAGCAGCCACTTGTGGGTGCCGTCGTTGGAGGGCTTCTCGAACACGATGTTGGGCACGATCACTTCGGCGTGTGCGTGCAGCTTGGCACGCAACGCCTTGCCCAGATCGGTCATCTGGTCGAAATCGGTCACGTAGTGGTGATGGATCCACTTCATGACCTGGTGGGCACGGTAGCGCGCTTCGCCGAGGGTCTCGGCGAAGAAGCGCTCCAGGCCCGCGCGATCGAGGTCGAGCAGGTTCTGTTTACCAGCAGTCGGTGCGGTTTTCGGCAGCGGCTGGATGACGGGGGACTGTACGACCTCGTTCACGGCATTACTCTCAGCGCGAGACCACTTCGGTCGCGGCGAAGAAGTACGCGATTTCAATCGCGGCTTTCTCGACCGAGTCCGAGCCGTGGGCGGCATTGGCATCGATGGAATCGGCGAAGTCGGCGCGGATGGTGCCCGGCGCAGCGTCCTTCGGATTGGTGGCACCCAGCAGGTCGCGGTGGGCCAGCACGGCGTTCTCGCCTTCCAGGGCCTGGATCATCACCGGGCCGGAGATCATGAACTCGACCAGCGCGTTGAAGAACGGACGCTCCTTGTGCACGGCGTAGAAGCCTTCGGCTTCGCGGCGCGACAGCTGCTTGTACTTGGCAGCCACGACCTTCAGGCCAGCCTTTTCAAAGCGGGCGTAGATTTGGCCGATGACGTTCTTGGCAACCGCGTCGGGCTTGATGATGGAAAGGGTGCGCTCCAGCGCCATGGGAGGTTCTCCGTTGGGCGGGCCACTGATCGACCCGAGAGTAACATGAAAAAAACCCGCGTCAAAACGCGGGCTTAGCCTGATATACGTGCGTCAATTCTACAGCGTCCGCGCGCGGCATGACAACGGGCCGCATTCAGGTGGATAAGCGCCCGCCAACCAGTCTGTTGCGCCGCAGCATGCCAGCGCGCCGGCTCGGGTCTAATATCAAACAATCGTTTGATTGAACCCTGCCCGACCCATGGCCAAGCCCGCCCACTTCTCCACCAAGGACCGCATTCTCGGGGCCGCCGAGGAGCTGTTCGCCCAGCACGGCTTTGCCGGCACCTCGCTGCGCCAGGTGACCAGCCAGGCCGACGTCAACATCGCAGCGGTGAACTACCACTTCGGCTCCAAGGAAAATCTGGTCAACGAGGTGTTCCGCCGCCGCATGGATGAGATGACCACCGCGCGTCTGGCCCAGCTCGACCTCGCCCGCCGCGACCACCCCGGCCAATTACGGCCGGTGCTGGCCGCCTTCGTTGAGCCGGCGCTGGCCATGGCCCAGGACCGCCAGAGCGGCGGTGCCTTCGTGCGGGTCATCGCTCGCGCTTATGCGGAAAAGAACGACAACCTGCGCAAGTTCCTGTCCGACCACTACGGCCACGTGCTGCGCGACTTCGGCAAGGCCATTGCCGCCTGTGTGCCGGAACTGAGCAAGGAAGAGCTGTACTGGCGGCTGGACTTCCTGGCCGGGTCGCTGACCTACGCCATGGCCGACTTCGGGCTGATCAAGCGACCCGCAGGTGTCACCGAAGCGGCGCATCGTGCCCATGCCGCCCATGAACTGATCCATTTCGCCGAGGCCGGCTTCCGCGCCAGTGCAGCCGCCTCCCCCGTTTCCACCCCGTAATGCCGGGCCCCCTGCCCGACTGAACTGACCTCCAAAGGCTTACTGACATGTCCAATTCCCTGCTAGTCCGCCGCGCCGCCGTGCTGGGTGCCGGCGTCATGGGTGCCCAGATCGCCGCCCACCTGACCAACGCCGGCGTCGACACCGTGCTGTTCGACCTGCCTGCCAAAGAAGGTCCCGCCGACGGCATCGTGCTCAAGGCGATTGCCAATCTGGGCAAGCTGAGCCCGGCCCCGCTGGCCAGCAAGTCCTACGCCGAGGCGATCACCCCGGCCAACTATGAGACCGGGCTGGAGCAACTGAAGGACTGCGACCTGATCATCGAGGCCATTGCCGAACGCATGGACTGGAAGCAGGACCTGTACAAGAAGATCGCCCCGTTCGTGAACGACACCGCGGTACTGGCCTCCAACACCTCGGGCCTGGGCATCAACAAGCTGGCCGACGTGCTGCCCGAGCAGCTGCGCCACCGCTTCTGCGGCGTGCATTTCTTCAACCCGCCGCGCTACATGCACCTGGCCGAGCTGATTCCGGCCAGCACCAC
>JAEXNZ010000314.1 GCA_023439425.1 Pseudomonadota bacterium | reverse complement strand
GGATATAAGCGATATCCGATTATGCCCCTGCAAGTATGTGTTGTGGAGGCGTAGATTGGCCGCATGACCACTTCAACCCCCAATTCGGGCCGTCGCGCCGTGGTGGCCGCCCTTGCCGCGCTGCCGCTGGGATGTTCCGCCGAGGATACGCAGGGCAGGGCAGTTGCCGGTCCGTCCGACGCCCGCACCTTGGTCGCGTACTTCTCACGCAGCGGCAACACACGCGTCATCGCCGGGCTCATCCATCGCAGCATGCCAAGCGACCTGTTCGAGATTCAGCCTGCCACCGACTACCCGGCGGACTACCTTGAAACCGTGGCCACGGCGCGGCGGGAACGCGACGACGGCATTAAACCCGCACTCCGCGCCCGCGTGCCGGACATCGCGCGCTACACAACTGTGTATCTGGGCTTCCCGATCTGGGGCGAGACCGCACCCCCGCTGATCCGGTCATTCCTCTCCCAGCACGATCTGGGCGGCAAGACGATCGTGCCGTTCATCACCCACGGCGGCTATGGCGTGGGCAGCAGCCTGCGTGTGCTGGCCAGCCATGCGCCGGAGTCCCGCATCGAAGAAGCATTCGTGATGGAGGCTGACCAGGAACGCCGAACCATGGAGACGGTCAATGCGTGGTTGGCTGCTGCAGACAATGCCCGATAAGGAACTGCTTTTGAATCTGCAAGCAACATCCACCGAGCAGCCGCACAAGGGCGCGATCCTGGCGATCATTCTGAAACGTTCGATCACCTGAACAACAGGGATTCCATCTTAGCAATCGCCGCCGCGAATGCTAAAATGAAAGTGACAAGAGTAACTGACGAAATCCGGATGCGTTGGTCCAAACTAAAACATAGAGTTGAGGAAAACTTCGCCGAGAGCATTGGTGAGCGTGTTTCAATCCATAGTGCAGCTTATGGAGCCTGCTCCTGTGGCCACGCATGGCTTGCACTGGACGGAGAAGTGATCGCCAATTTCTGCACAAGGGCACACTACAATCGCTTCCAGTATGGCGACAAGGAGCGGGATCGCGGCATTACTCCAGAGCAAACCAAGCGACACAAAGATCAGTTTGTCGATTATGGTGAGATAAGTCGACAAGATGTATACGAGGCTTGCTGGGCATTCGTACACGAGCTTAGCTTTGATGATGCGCTAGGATCAGACGATCCGCTTATCCAGTCGCTCGCGGTGCTGGATAGGCGCTTGGGGAAGCGTAGATACACGCAGGTAAGAGATAGCACCCTGCATCCGCTTGCACGAAAGCTTTTTGAAACCAGAATGGCTTGCGAGATCAAGCCGCATCACGCTCGGTAGAGGCGGCCTCCGTCCGGCTGCTCGCAACAAGCGCCAACATTGCCCCGTAGGTCTCCTTCTCGCGTGCGTTGCAATCGTCTGACGAGCAGCCCCACCAGTGAAATCCACGAGGCGTTGTGGCAATTGAGCGCCCTGTGTGTTGGAAGCGACATCACGACCTCCGTCGCGATAGCTGTGTTGTTTGTCGCAACGCGGAACAAAAATGTGATCGAAGCCCGCATGAATAGCGCTGTTTCGTCGGTTCTTTGACGTTATGGATTGATTGCGACAACGCATCGCTCGCTGATCGCAGTCGGTTGAAACTTTGCGAGTTCCGCTATCCTCGCATCTGTCGCATGGTGTGCCTCGGGTGTCAGAACCCGGTAGTAGTTGCATGTTGGACGACCAGTGTCGGGAGGGTGACGAAATACAACACCCTCGCGGAAATACGTCGCACCGTATCTACTACCACGGTTCTGAACCTCCCGGCTCCCTCGCCATCCCGGCGGGGGAGCAGCACAAGTGGAGAACCATGATGGACAACGACTGGGCCAACCTGACCGACGAGCAGCGGGCCTTCCGCCGGCGCTTCTGGCGCGCACCCAAAAGCGTAATGATCAACGCACTTCACCATGAAGGCATGGAGGAGACCTATCCCGGCTGCCCAAGCGTGCCGTGCATGAAAACGCGCGGGCTGTGGATTCGTGACCTCGGCGTGGAGCCGGGACGGCGGATGTATCTGGGCACCGGGCAGGAGCTGATCCTGCTGGCGGCGAATCCCTCGCCGGAAGCGCTGTCAAAGGTGGTGGTGCGGTTTCAGGGAACGGGGGATCGCTGGAAGCTGATCCCGGCCAGCTGACGATACGGCACCGATGAGTGGGGCGGTGGCGCCGCCGCCCGATGTCATCGGCTCACTGTCGACGGTTGGCTTCGAACCCTGACGGACTCGATAATCACTACATCGCACGTCGCATCTGGCGATGCGTTTCCATATGGATAGAACCGCATGACACAAGAACCACGCCTGGGCTGCGGTGCAGCCATCCTTAGAGACGGAAAGCTGCTGCTGATCAAGCGCCTGCGCTCACCTGAGGCAGATCATTGGGGCCTGCCGGGCGGCAAGGTGGATTTGCTGGAGACGGTGGAACACGCAGTGAAGCGTGAGGTCGATGAAGAACTTGGTATCCAATTGGGAGATGTCGAGCTTCTGTGTGTCGTTGACCTGATCGACGCTGACGTTGCTGAGCATTGGGTCGCCCCGGTCTACCTTGCAACGCAGTTCGAAGGCACCCCGCGCCTGGTCGAACCCGAAAAGCACTCAGACTTCGGCTGGTTCTCCCTGCACAACCTGCCCGAGCCGCTGACCGAATCCACCCGCGTTGCCGCCCGCGACCTGCGGAAGGTCAAAATCCCGAACGCGACAACGCTTGCTGCAATGAGGGAAGCCGAGCTTCTGGCCTCCAGGCGGTAGAGCCTCGCCCTGCGTGGCTGAGCAACCGGCCACATGCTTGTCCCTCGATGATTTCGACCAAGTTGGCGAAGGTTGTGCCAGTGATAACAACACCTCTTCGCGAAACTGCGTCGGCGTGACGATCCGCGCACGGCCAATGTGCCCCAGCTGCAGAATTCCTGCCCGGTGATCTCCAGTCACGAGGTAATCCGCCTCTCCTTCGACGGCCATGGCCAAGAGGAAGGCGTCATCGGGATCATCTGTTTCCGCCACGCTGTTCAGTCGCTCCAGGACAACTGCCCTCCGGAGATAGTTGATCATGGCACCCACCTTGGCAGGTCGGAGGGTAGCCTGAAACTTTGCGTAGCGGCTCGCCCTGCGAATCTCGTCAAGTTGCATCCTCGACGTGACCACCTCAAAGCGCGAGGCACGCCACGCACGATAGATCACATCCGGAGAAACTGTTGACGAAATCAGGGCGCTGAAGAAAATGTTGCTGTCCAGCACAGCCCGCATCAGCGCTTACGTGCCCATGCAAGTGCCTCATCAACCGCTTTGGCAATTTCCGCCTCGCTCAGATGCGCATTGGCGGCTTTGGCTTGTTCCGCGCTCAAGTCAAAGATATGTGCGCGAACTGCCTCCTCAATGAATCGTGAGAGCTCGCCTTTCCGCCCGCCGCCCTGGCTAGCCAAGAACACTCGCAGTGATTGGTCGATGTCGGCCGAAACAGCAACGTTCCAACGAACGGTACCCATTGTGACTTCCGGAGATAGGTGTATATCTGTGTATACGCCCATGTTTTTAGACCCGCAATGGCGGATGTCGCTAACGCCTTCATTCCTAGGGCGGGGGTGCGCGTCGGACGCTGAAGCATGGGAAGTTATGAACAATTATGAGAGAAATCATAGTTATGATTTTCTTCATAAATATCTATAACACCTGTGCCGGGCTGAGCCCGCTGGCAGCCAGGACCTCGTAGAGCCGGGCTTGCCCGGCTGCTTTTCACATTCCCCAGAGGCTGCCATACTTGAGCGTATGGCAAATACCCGGGGCGACCTCCCATGGCAAACCAAAGCACCCTGAACCTCTGGAACCGCCTCTCAGGCACCACCGCCGGCCGCTGGCTGTTCTCCCAGTTCCTGTGCTTCAAAGCCCCATACTTTCGCTCGATCTCCCCACGATTCAAAGAACTGGCCCCGGGCCACTGCGTCGTTCACGTCCGCAAGCGCCGCGCCGTCCTGAACCACATCGGCACCGTCCACGCCATCGCCATGTGCAACGCGGCCGAACTGGCGGGTGGGGTGATGACGGAAGTAACCATCCCGGCCAGTGTGCGTTGGATTCCGCGCGGGATGACTGTGGAGTACCTCAAGAAGGCCACCTCAAGCGTGACTGCAACCGCGCGGCCGATGAACCCGACGTTCGACTGGGCGGTGGCAGGGGAGTATCCGGTAGAGGTTTCCGTTACGGATGCCAACGGAGAAGC
>JAEXNZ010000230.1 GCA_023439425.1 Pseudomonadota bacterium | reverse complement strand
GAATGACGCGCTGCATCGCAACGGCGGTGCCCTGATCAACGTGGCTGGTACCACCACGTTGACCGGCGACCTGAGTCAGTTCGGTGGGCGCGTGAACGTCCACGGTGGCACGTTGGTGATCGACACGGACACCTACACCGATGCCAAGGGCTACGTCACCATCGGTGACGCAAAGCCCCGGCAGTACATGTTCGTGGATGGCGGTACCCTGGTGCTCAATGGCGAGTCCGGCTTCCGCTGGGAAGAGCGCGAAGGCGACGTCATCACCTCGCACCGCACCGCCTGGGCAACTGCCAGTGGCAGTGGCGTGCTGGCCGGCATCGGCACCGTGGGTGACACCCGCATCCACGACGGCGGCACGCTGTCACCCGGTCACGACAGCGTCGGCACGTTCAACGTCGATGGCGACCTGTACTTCAACGCCGGTGGCGTGGGCCGCGAACACGTGGACACCAAGTCCTGGCTGGCCGTGGACCTGCGTGCGAACGGGGAAGCGGACAAGGTCAAGGTCAGCGGCGCGGCCTACATCGGTCACGGTGCCTCCACAGAAGGCGAGCAGGGCGACACCGGCGTACGCGTGAACACACTGGACCCGCACACCAGCTACCAGATAGGGCAGCGCTACACGGTGCTGGAAGCCGAAGGTGGCATCACCGGCGGCTTCAATGACGTGGAGTCGAACTCGGCGTTCATCACCGGCGCGCTGGTGCAGACCGACAACGCGGTGCATCTGGATATCGCGTTGATCGAGGACGAATCCGCCGAGGCGGAAGGAGCAGAGAACAATGCTCCGCCGATCGTGTTCGGTCGCGTTGCGCGCTCTACCAACCAGCGCGCCGTGGCGGCCGCACTGGACTCCCTGCCCCAGTCAGGCGACGCGCTGGTGCTGTACAACCAGTTGCTGATGCAGGACGAAGAAAGTGCTGTCCGCGCGTTTGACGAACTCTCCGGCGAACTGCACGCCAGCACCCGCGCCATGCTGCTGCGTGACGACTTCCTGCGTGCGGGCGTGCTGACCCATCTCCGCTCGGGTCCAGCGGATGAGGGCAATGGCTCCCGTGCATGGATCACCGGCAACGGGCAGTCGCGCTCGCAGCGGGGGGACGGCAATGCAGCGACGCGTCGTGATCACAGCGAAGGGCTGCTGCTGGGCTACGACTTCAGCTTCGGTGAGGGCTGGACCGTCGGCGCGGCGGGCGGTCGCCAGTCGCTGCGGCAGAACGTGCGCGACCGCACCTCACGCAGCGAGGTCGATGCGCTGCACGGCGGCATGTACGCGGCGTTCCGCCGCGACGCGCTGTGGCTGCGCGGTGGCGTCAGCTTCGCCGACTACGACGTCGACACCGAGCGCACCGTGGGTGCAGGTCAGCCGTGGGAGCAGACCCTGAGCGCCCGCTACAAGGCGCATGCCGTGTCGACCTTCACAGAGGCCGGTTTCGACCTGGCGCTGCCGTCACTGACGCTGACCCCGTATCTGGGCATCGCCCAGACCACACTGTCCACCGGCCAGGCCGCGGAAGCCACCGGCAGCGCGGCACTGGCGCTGCTGCCCACCCGTGACCAGGTCTGGACCACCACCGCCGGTGTGCGGTCGGCGTGGGACCTGCGTGATCGTGCACGCGTGGAGGGCGGGCTCGCCTGGCAGAACACCTCCGGTGATCGCCGCACCTCAACCACGCAGATCTTCGCGACTGGCAGTGACCAGTTCACCGTGCATGCGGTGCCGTTGGCGCGCAACGTGGCGCTGGCCGAACTGGGGGTGGTGCTGAGCCCCACCGAAAACAGCCGCGTCAACCTGTTCGTGCAGGGGCATCGCGGTGGGGGCGAACGCGGATTTGCCGCACAGGCCAGCTGGAATGTGACGTTCTGAACGTAGTGCCGGGCTTGCCCGGCAACGGGGCATAGCCCCGCCTCAACGAAGCGTCCCGCAAGGGGGCCCTTCGTCTTTTCCCGTCCCCGCGCCCCCCGCCATTGCACTTGTCACAACCAATTGGGCATGCTGGACCCATGCCTTCCCCCAAACGCTCCATTCATGTGGTCGCGGCCGTCATCACCGACGCCCGTGGCCGTGTTCTGCTCAACCGTCGCACCGAGAACCGCGACATGGCCGGGCTCTGGGAGTTTCCCGGCGGCAAGCGCGAGGCCGGCGAGACCTCCGAGCAGGCGCTCGTGCGCGAGCTGCGCGAAGAGCTGGGCATCGAGGCCCAGGTCGGGGACTGGCTGATGGACGTTCCGCAGCTGTACCCGGACAAGCACCTGCGCCTGGAAGTGCGTCATGTGCGCCACTGGAAGGGCACCCCACGTGGCCGCGAGGGCCAGGCCATCACCTGGGTGGCCCCGGACAAGCTGCCGCGCTACTCCATGCCGCCAGCCGACCTGCCGGTGGTGGCCGCGCTGCGCCACCCGGACCGTTACCTGATCACCCCGGAGCCGGAGGCCGACGACGAGGCTGCGCACCAGCTCTGGTACACGCGGCTGGCGCAGGCGCTGGAGGCCGGGGCACGTCGCGTGCAGCTGCGCACCCCGACCAGTGCCGCGCGGGTGGCCTTGGCCGAGCAGGCCATCGGCCAGCATCGGAAGGACGTGCAGTGGCTGTTGAACCGCGATATTGCCCTGGCGCAGCGGCTGGGCGTGGGCGTGCACCTCGGCGGCGAGCAGCTGGCGCAGCTGCAGGAACGCCCACTGCCGGAGGGCCAGCTGGTGGCCGCATCCTGCCACGATCTCGCCCAGCTGCAGGCCGCGCAGCGGCTGGGCTGTGACTTCGCGGTGCTGGGCCCGGTGCAGGCCACCGCCAGCCACCCGCAGGCCACCCCGCTGGGCTGGGAGGCGTTCGAGGCATTACGCGCGCAGGTGTCGTTGCCGATCTATGCGTTGGGTGGATTGGGCGCGGACGACATTGTCCAGGCGCGCCGGCATGGTGCGCAGGGCATCGCCGCGATCCGGGGATTCTGGCCGGGGTGATGTTCCGGTTGCCGGGCATGGCGACTGCCGGACGCCTCGGATCGTAGAGCGGGGCTTGCCCCGCTGCCGGGCATGGCCCGGCCGCATAGATGCATGGGGCTACAACGTGATCCAGAAACACCCGTACTGCCGGCGCAGCCCAAACACAGTCCGCGACGGCGTCGCCGTGTTCCCCAGCGTCTGCTCCAGCCGCAGCCCCACCGGCCGCGGCCGGCTGGGTGCAACCGGTGCCTGCTGCG
The DNA here is from genome assembly GCA_023439425.1 of Pseudomonadota bacterium. Lineage (GTDB taxonomy): Bacteria > Pseudomonadota > Gammaproteobacteria > Xanthomonadales > Xanthomonadaceae > Stenotrophomonas. The sequence continues at coordinate 2,669 of JAEXNZ010000230.1, read as the reverse complement.
GCAAACCGACCCCTGTCCCCGCCAGCGCATCCGGATCCGGCGGCAGCATCACCGGCTCCACCGGCTCGGCCACCGTGGGATACACCGGCGCAATATCCACCAGCGGCCGCCGTACCACCGACTCCAGTTGCCCGATGATGCGGTTGGCACTGGCATTGGAGACATTGCCCCACAGGTAGATCGACGACAGCCGATTGGCGTCCTGCAGGCTGACCGCCTGCCGGATCTGCTCGGTCAGTTCACTCAGGCGACGGGCACAACCGGCCCGGTAGATGCCGGTATTGCCCACCGAGGGTTCCCCGCGTGGCGTGCGGGCAGTAGCCCCAATCGCGTCGCAGCTGCGGTCAGTGAACACGGTCTGCCCCTGCGCGTTGGTACAACGGTTCACGCGCTGCGCCTGGGCGTCGGCCACGACAGGCACGCTCGACAGGGCAACGCACAGCAGCAACAGGGCAGGCACTTTCATCGCAGCAGGGTAGCGGTGATCGTGTGATCTGCAAGCCTTTGCGACACGCCGTGTTCAGCGCCCCAGCAGTTTCAGTACCTGTTGGGTCGGGCGGGCCAGGTTGAGCGTGTAGAAATGCAGCCCCGGCGCGCCCCCGTCGAGCAGCCGCTGGCACAGCTGCGCCACCACCTCGGCCCCGAACGCGCGCACCGCGTCGGCATCGTCGCCATAGGCCTGCATCTTCTTGCCGATCCAGCGCGGAATCTCCGCGCCGCACTGTTCGGAGAAGCGGCGCAGCTGGCTGAAGTTCGAGATCGGCATGATCCCCGGCACGATCGGCACCTGCACGCCCAGCTTCTGCACGGCGTCGACAAAGTGGAAATAGGCGTCGGCGTTGAAGAAGTACTGCGTGATCGCCGCGTCGGCCCCGGCGTCGACCTTGGCCTTGAAGTAGCGCAGGTCGCGCAGGGCATCGTCGGACTGAGGGTGGGTCTCCGGGTAAGCCCCCACCTCGATGTGGAAGTGGTCGCCGTGCTCGGCGCGGATGAACGCAATCAACTCCGACGCGTAGCGCAGGTCGCCCGGGTGGCCCATACCCGAGGGCAGGTCGCCGCGCAGCGCCACGATGCGGCGGCAGCCAATGGCCCGGTACAGCTTGAGCAGTTCGCGGATCTCCTCGCGGGTACCGCCCACGCAGGACAGGTGAGGAGCCGCATCGAAGCCGTGGTGCTGCTTGAGGTGGCGCACCGTCTCGGAGGTATAGCTGAGGGTCGAGCCACCCGCACCGAAGGTGCAGGACACATACTGCGGGTCGTAAGCCTTCAGCTTGGCCGCAGTGCGGTCCAGCTGCGCGCGCTGGTCATCGGTCTTGGGCGGATAGAACTCGAAGCTGATGGCGGTCATGGGCGGCAGCGATGACGGGTGTATGGTCAGTATATCGCTTCATCGCGATGAATGTTTAGTGAGGTCGCTCGGTTACCCTGTGCACATGTCTATCGTCCTCACCGAATTCGCCCGCCCCCGCCTGTTCCCGCGCGTGCCGCGCGGCAACACCATCCAGGACTGCACTGCCGAGCAGTTCCAGGCCCATCTCAACGCGAATGCACCCTTCAAGGTACTGGATGGCTACGCGCCGTTCTGCAAGCTGTACGTGTACGAGAACTGGACCAGCACCCGCTGCCTGACCGTGCCCATCACCGATGCCAACCGTCATCAGCTTCGCAGCGGCTATGAGGCCCGCAACCGCGAGGAGCTGCCGGTGCTGGTGCGCTGGTTCGAAGGCGTGGAAAGCCCGCGCGCGAACTACCTGGTGGTGATTCTGTACAGCGCCGAGCAGCTGGCCAAAGAGGGCTCGCCGATTGACGCCGACTGGGGCATCGTCGGCTGCATCTACACCGCCGAGCCGGAAGAAGTGCCGATGGCCCCGATCACCATGATGCGCAACGCGCTGGGCGTGGAAGAGGGCGGCTCCGGCGTGCCGCTGGACCGCGCCGCCTACCAGCGCGCAGTGCAGTTCTGGGACAACAACGCCAACTGGCGCCCGTAGAGCCCCGCAGGGCGTGGCGGTACGGCGTCGGCCGGCCAATCGGGGCGTAGGTTGCGTCGGTCAACGTCACCAGGTCTGCCGGAGCCAGCGCCACCTCCAACCCGCGCCGTCCGGCGCTGACGTGCACCTCGCCCAGCGCCCGCGCGCTGTCATCCACAAACGTACGGTGTTTCTTCTTCTGCCCCAGCGGGCTGATGCCCCCGACCAGATACCCGGTGGCGCGCTGCGCGGCGGCCGGGTCGGCCATCTCGCACTTCCGGCACCCCGCAGCCTCGGCCAGCGCTTTCAGGTCCAGCGACCCGCTCACCGGCACGATCGCCACCAGCAGTTCGTGCTTTTCCGTGGAGGCCAGCAAGGTCTTGAACACCCGGGTCGGATCCAGCCCAAGCGCCGCTGCCGCTTCGCCGCCATAGGACTCGGCGTCGGTGGAGTGGATGTAGGACAGCACACGGTGGGAGATGCCGTGTTGCTTGAGCAGGTTGATGGCAGGGGTCATGCCTGCATGGTATCCCCGCGGGTGCCTTCCACGCTCATTGCGAGCACTGGTACTTGGTCAGTGTGTCCGTGGCTGCTGCACGGAACGTCAGAACCAGAGCGGAGATGATTGCCACCATGTATCGAATGATCATCTTGAATTTCTCGGGTGTGCTTTCATCAGCAATGGACCCGCCGTAGAGC
>JAEXNZ010000156.1 GCA_023439425.1 Pseudomonadota bacterium | reverse complement strand
AAACAATGGCCCCCCAACCTTGCCGTTCATCAAAGGAAAGAGCGACTGCAGCTCCTGCCGCTCTTCCCCGTGACCGAAATCGGTGAGATCGCCGTTGATGAAGACCGGCGTGTAGGCGTGTGCGCCTCGGCCCTCCGCTATCGCACTGAATACCTCACGAAGCCTCACTCTAGATGCAGCGGGGTCAATGCTTTCATTGCCGTCTTGGTCCTGTACCCGTGGATACTGCGAGTCCGACGCAATGATGACCTTTTCCGGGCTGCTGTCCGCCCATCCCGGCTTTATGTAGCTCGCATAGGAGGCGGTTTCTGTCAGTCCACAAAGGTTGACCAATGCACCCGGACTGTCGGTCACCACCTGTGGCTCCTGCGCAAACGCTGACATCATCCAAGGCAGACTGACGAGCGCAAGCAAGCACCGCGCAACTGAATGTCGGTTCATGGGACACCCCGCGACGCGCTGACCGCGCCGCTGACAACAACGTGACACCCCCGATGGCGGCAGGTGTACGCCGGGCGCGGTTAAATGGCCATGAAGGTGGAGCGCGTGGGGATCAGCGCACCTTGTACAGCACAGCAGCACCCGGGCGCGGCTCGAACGCTGGCACCGTCTGCTGGGTCAACGCAGTGCCCTTGCCATCCCACACCAGCGTTTCAACTGGGTACTCATCCTTGCGGGTCATCTGGTCGATCTGATTGACGATCACCGTGGCAGCGGCCGGGACTTCAGGATTCCAGGCAAATACGCCCACGCGGCCATAGAACACCGCCGGCGCACTGGCATCCAGGCGGCGGTCCGGACACATCACCAGACCGCGATCCAGCATCACCCGCAGCGCGCCCACGGGGACCTTCTTCACCGTGGGCGTGGTGCGCTCGGCGCTGTGGCCGGGGCAGACGTTGGCAGAACGGGTGACCATGTGCTCGCCGACTTCGCGGTCGGATTGAGCAAAGGCCAGCGCCGGGCTGAGAACAAGTGTGAGCAGTGCGAACGTAGACGTCCGGGTCATGGTGAGGCTTCCTGATTGGGGTCAGGCAACCTTAACAGCCGCACATTGCACAGATGCAAAGGCAGCGTGACGGACCTCAGTGCTGCGCCAACGCGTACTTCTTCTCCCCTGCCAACACCGCCAGTCGCACTGGCTTTGCATCGGTGCCTTTCTGTGCCAGCCGGTTCTCCGGCGGCGGCAGCGGACAAGTTGCGTAGTCGGTGTAGGCGCACGGCGGGTTGTAGGCGCGATTGAAGTCCAGCGTGACGCTACCGTCTGCGGCAACCGCGTCGGTATGCAGGTAGCGCCCGACGCCGTAAGTCTGTCGCCCTGTGGTCTGGTCCTGGAACATCAGGTTAAGACCTTGCGACGGATCACCCAGCGCTTCCAGCCGCCACGTCCGCCCATCCTTCTCAAACACCACGTAACCCGGATTGGGCGAGTTGTTGATTTCGCCGATCACGCTGGCAATCGGCAGGGTCTTGCCGACAGGGTGCGCAACAAAGCGAGCGGGAACGCGCCAGGCTTCATCGGCCGGGAAGAAATCGAGGCCGGCAAACCCCACGCGCGCCGGCGCGTCCGCGTGACGCACGCGCAAGGCCAGCCGCTGCCCCCGCTTGATCGCAGTAATTTGACCCTTGCCCTGGTCGTAGCCGAGCTTGGTGGCCCCGCCCTTCCCTTCCGGGACCAACCGTATTTCCCCTTGCAGCGGCTTGCCGTCGGCGGTAATGCGCGCTCCTTCGACGGGTTTGAAGTACAGTCCGCCGTCGCGCTGCTCCAGCTGGCCGAGACGATCTGGCCCAATCGCCAGGCGGATGGTGTTGTCCTTTCCTGCGCCCACGTTCTGGCGTCCCGCTTCAATCCAGTGCAGGCCGATCAGGCTGACCCAGCCATCGGGCCTGCGCAGATCAGTCGCACGTTGCTGCACCCACGCGGCATGTTCCTGCTGGAAGCGGCTGGGTGCCGGTGCAGCCGCACTGGGACTGCAGGCGGATGCGAACACGACCGTCAGTACGGACAGGGCAAGCGCGTAGGTCTTCATGCAGTTCACCAGTGTTTGGAGATGCCAACGTGGAGGTAGCGCCCATACGACTCATGCAGCGCGGTGAGGTAGTTGCCCGACGCGTTCAGCGGTGGCTCCTTGTCGAACAGATTGCGTGCCCCGACCTCCACCGCAGTGCCTGCCAGAGCGCCCTGGTTGAACTCCTTCTTCACCGACAGCGCCCAGCGCTGGGTGGACCCCACCACATACGGCGTCCGGTCCGAGTACGCACCCGCGGTCACGCTGTCGATGTAGTCGTCGCGCAGTCGCACGGTCCAGTCCTGCAGGTTCCAGATCAGGGTGGCACTGGCGCGCCATTCCGGCTTGGCCCCATTGATGCCTACCTCGTTGGCCGCGCCCAGGTCGGGCGCAATGATGTTCAGCTGGCCGCTCGCCACTGCGGCGGCCACCTGCTGCACCTCAATTGGCTTCTGCTGCGTGTATTCCTTCAGCTGGCTGGCGCTGATCAGCAATGCGAAGTTGCCCCAAGCCGTCTCCGGCAGACGCCAGGTGAAGTTGTAGTCCACCCCGGATGCGGTCAGCGGGCTGCGGTTCTGATAGCGGGTGTAGACGTGGGTCACCACGCCGGCCGGGGCCAGACCCGATCCCTCGAACTGTGCGATGTCCTCGGCCGTCACCGCCGCGCGCGCCACGTTCGGGTTGCTGCTGCCTTCCACCACGCGCAGATAGGCGTCGTAGAGCAGCTCTTCTCCGAGGGTGCTGATCGGATTCTCCACCTTCACCTTCCAGGCATCCACGCTGAGGCTGATCGAGCCCAGCGACTCGGGCAGGAACTGCGGCTCGAACACCGCGCCCCAGGACGACTGCTTCGTGGTTTCCGGCTTTACATCCTCGCCGTAGGAGGTCACGGTACTCACCGATGGCTTGACCGAGGAACCGCTGCTGTAGGCGTTCAAGCAGGCGCTGTAGTCGGGATGTGCGCCCTTGCTGATCAACGCATGGCAGCGGATGGCATCGTTGTTGAAGCCAAACCCGTAGGTGGGCGGAGAGTTCACCAGTTCCAACCCGGGGGCACGGAAGCCACCGCTGACCGAACCGCGCAGCAGCAGGCTGTCAATGACCTTCCATGCGGCGGCGAACTTGGGCTTGGCGACCTGGCCTGCATCGCTGTAGTCCTCATACCGCCCTGCAATCTGCAGGTCCAGCGACTGCACCAACGGAATATTCTGCGCGGGCGAGATCAGCGGCACGGCCAGTTCGATCAAAGCCGACTTGACGTTGCGGCTGCCACGCACATCCGGGCGCGGGCTATGGGTAAAGAAGTTGCTGGGCGCAACAGTGCCCGTATACCAGTCAGTGTAGGGGCGACTGCCATCAATGTTCTCGTCGCGGTCATCCTCGCGGCTCTCATAGCGGTACTCCACGCCGGCGGCCAGGCCGATGTCACCGGCGTACCAGCTGATCACGTCGGGGCGGTTGACCTTGAAGTCCCACAGCGCCAGTTCGGCGGTGCCTTCGCGCGTAGCCTCGCCAATGAAGGACGAGGTGTCGTAGGGGGTGGCATCCCCGACCCGGATGCTGTTCGGATCACCGCCACTAAAGGGGTTGTAGGCACTGGCGTCGGTGCGGTTTACGGCCTCGATGAAGGCATCGGTCAATCCGCCCTGCTGGGTATCCTTGCTGCGGGCCCGCGAATACAGCAACGCGGTTTCCCAGTTCCAACCACCCTCCGTCCATCCGCGCACACCCAGCAGCAGGCGCGATTGATCGTTGTCCACCTCGACCTTGCGAATGCCCGAATCGGCGAACTGGTAGTTGAGCAGACGGATGGCGTCGGCTCCGCGCAATGACTCCGGCACCCAGTAGGCATCTGGCCGGATATGCAGCAGGAAGCCATCACCACCGAAGCCGGACTCGCTGCTGACCCAGGACTCGGAGCGGGCCCGGTAATAGCCCAGCTCACCGAACAGCTGCACGGAGTCGGTCAGGTCGAAGCGGCCACTGGCAAACACGTTGCCCTTCTTGATCGCCGGTGACGTGGTGATGCCCGGCTCGGCGGCCGAGTCGTAGTGATAGCGCGTGGGCACCGAGCCGGACACGAGGGCACCGGTGACCGGGTTAACCGACCAGGTCCCGGTGCGACGACCATTCGCATAGGTCTCAAAATGTCCCCACGGGGTGCGCGTGCTGAAGCCCGTCGTACCGTTCGGGTCCGGCACGCTGGTACCGTCGCCTAACGGGCGGCGGCCATCGGTCGCGGTGAACCACGCATCGGAATTGAGCTGCGAGGTGCGCCTGGAGAAGCCATACAGCACCGAGAGATTGCCGTGACCTTCGGCAAAATCACTGCCGAAGTAGCCATCCAGCGAGATGTCCTCGCGATGCCCATCGGTGACCTTACCGTAGTTCAACTGGATGCCACCGCCGTCGGACAGGTTGCTGGGCATCACCAGGTCGACGACACCGGCCACCGCGTCGGAACCGTAGATCGAGGCCGCGCCGTCCAGCAGCAGATTGACCCGCTCCAGCCCGAAGGTGGGAATCGCATTGGCGTTGTAAGTGGTTTCATCGCCGCTGTTGCTGATCGGGTGTTGCACGGTGCGACGCCCGTTGAGCAGCAGCAGGGTGTACTTCGACCCCAAGCCACGCAGGTTGATCGACCCCACGTCGCCGCGCGCCACGTTGGAATTGCGTCCGGCGTTGGTGGTGCCCTTTTCGGTCACTGCCACATCGCCAAACTGCGGCAGGCTGCGGAACAGCTCGTTGCCGTTGGTGGCCCCGATGGCATCGAGCTGCTCACGGTCCACCGCGACCACCGGCAGCGCCGCCTGCGCACCGCCACCAGCGATCTGCGAGCCAAGCACGGAAACCCGGTCCAGCGTGCGCGCACCGGCGCGGTCGTTCGCTTCCGCAGAGGCAACCGCTTCTTCCTCGGCGTATGCCGACGGTGCCAGCAGGGTGCACAGCGCCAGCACCAGGTGGCGCCGATGCAGGGGCAAGCCGCGATGCATGCGGCGGGCGGGCTCGGGCTTACTGCGCAGCTTCTGCATACGCGCCTCGCACGATGCGGCCTTCCAGCTTCTGCTCGTCCTTCACCAGGTTGTAGAGCGGGCACGTGGCTTCCACGGACTGACGCAGGGCATCGATCTCCTGTGCCGACGCCGGCGATTCAATGCGTACCTTGTAACGGATGTCGCTGAAGCGCGCAGGCGACGTGACGTTACTGCCGAAACGCGGGCTCAGCTGGCCATCGACGGTGAGTTCCAGCGAGTCCAGCAGCACGTTCCGCGATGCGGCCTGCACCTCGAAGATGTGGGTCAGGCAGGTACCGGTCACGCCGAGCAGGTGTTCTTCCACGGTCGGTGCCAGCCCGTAGCCCAGTAGACCGGGGGCGCTGTCGTGCAGTTGCTGGTGGTAACCGTCTTTGCCGAGGAACACGCGACGCAGACCGGTGCGCGGTTCGACGTGGGCGCGCGCGACCAGGGTTTCAGGCTCGGAAGGCTTCTTCTTCCCGTCCGCTGGCTTCACCTGCCGTGCCAGCACGGCCGGACGCTTTTCCTCGGTGATAAAGTCGCGCAGGCCAGGCGGAAGTTTCGGATCGCGCGTTGCCGGGCTCTGGATGTAGTCCACCTCTGCATGACTGACCTGATGCGGCTTGGTAACCAGATCAATGGCTGAGGAGTTTTCATGCACGGCACGCTTCAGTGCCTGCAGCTGCGCCTCCGTGGCCGGCGAATCGATATAGGCCACATAAGAGAGATTGTTCGGATATGCCAGGGTCTCGCTCTTGCGTTCCGGAATGCTGGTGAACACCACATCCAGGCCATCCAGTGGCAGGCCCTGCACCGCCGCCTGCACCACGTATTCGTCGGCCACGGCACTCGCCAGCGTGCCCACCAGCGAATCCCAGGAACCCGCCCCCAGGTTGTAACCGGCGTAGTTGCGGCCGCTGTCACTGATGTACTGGAACTCGCCGGTTTCCCCGATGCGCAGGCGGCGAACGCCCGAGCGGCTTTCCGCGGTCACCTTGGCGTGGATCGCGGTGGGGACGCCGGGTTGCGCCTGCTGGGTCTGGATCGCGGCCTGCTTGGCCGTGAGGTAGTCGCGCAGCGGCGAAGCCGTGCCTTCGGCTGAGAAGGCCAAGGGGGCGGCGAGCAACAGCAGGGCAGACAACGCGGTCGCGCCAATGACTTTGGCGGGAGCTGCAGAACGGACGGCGGACATGGGCAGGCGGGCTCCGAAGGCGATCATGAACAGGAGCCCACTCTTTCATGTCGCGCCGCCGCATTAAAATAACGGTTGGGTATTCCCATATGTGCATGCACCCCGGACTCGGGTGGGGCTTTACCTGCAGCAGGCTGTTCCCGGCCAGGGATGACGGGATTGCCTCTTTGAATCAACGGCGTGCGTCGATAAGGTGGTCCGGCATACCCGGACCAGCTCCCCTCCTTACAGGCTGTACGTGAGTGATGGGCCCCGGGTCTTTATAGACGGAGAATCGAGAAAACAATTGCGACGCTGGGCTGAACCTTGACACGTCGGATATCAGGTAAATTCTGTGACCAACATTGTTGTCACTTACTTTGAGCGCACGCTAGACCAATCCGGGAATGAAGTTCTTCATTTGCTCGGCACCGAGTCCCTTGACGGAGTCTCTGAAGTACTGCTTCCCCGAAGCGAGCAGGACAGCACAATTTACTTCATCAAGAAGTTCACCGCGCACTCCGAATACCAGTGGATTGTACGCTCGGTTGAAAGGACACTCCCCACAGAAACCAGCGGTGCCGCTTTCAACGTGGTGCTCGAGTGCCCTCCTGGCTCTGGCATCACGGAATACCTTTACCAAAGCCTAAGAAAGGGTAAGGGGCGCACTGTTCAGCGCGTCATTCGCGTTGGCAATCTGGTGGAGGTTGACTATGGCCATGAGCAGGCCATTGGACGGAGCGATGGCGAGCTTCGCTCAAACAAGCGATACAGCGACACCATCCAGAACGGCGAGATGCATAAACGCCGCTTGGCCGTCGTGGTAAGCATCTCCCGCCGATCTACGCTGCAAGTGGTTCCCATCACCTCGCAGGAGCCAGCGTCAACGGACAAAACCACGTTCGAACTATCACAAGCGACACTCAACCAACTCAAATTCTATGGCAATTCAGGCAAGCGAAGCTGGGCGATTGCCAGCATGATCGAAACCGTATCTACCCGTCGTGTCTTGCCACCGGTTTCGTACTTCCAGGGCCGTAACGGCATTCGATCCGGCCGTGATACCAACTACAGCGTATCGCTTTCGAGCACCGAGATGCGCTCACTGAAGGAAGCGCTTCTTCATTCAATCGGCGTGCGTGATTACTATGAAAACCAGTCTTCCATCACCAATGCAAAGGCAAGGATCCTCGCGCTGGAGCCACTTACAGACCGGGTGACTGCCCTGGAAGCTCAGACCCTGGCCTTGCAGACGGAAGCCGAACACCTCCGGCTGTGCAAGGAAGTTGCCGACATGTGGGCCAAAGCCATGAACTTGGACCTTCTGAGCGAGGTGAACACATTGAAGGAACTGTACGATGGAGGCGATGGGAGATAGAACCCGGTAACTGAACCGGTTTGACCTGACAAAACCATTGCGATACAGTGCGTCCACTTGGTGGGAGTTCTGGAGCAGCACCAGTACCCCGCGACGGCCTCCAGGGCCATGCTGCAAAAGTAAATTCTGTAACAGAAAGGCCACCCTCGGGTGGCCTTTTTGCTGTGTCTGGGAGGTTTAACCGCTGCCAGTTATGAGCCGGAATCGGCACCACAGGAGTGCCTGAATTCCGAGTGCCTGCCGATACAATAGGCGTTCCAGCCTGCCCCGATGGACCCCGCGTGACCCAGAAGCCCGTTGAACACACCCCGCTGATGAAGCAGTTCTTCGCAGCCAAGTCCGACTACCCGGACCTGCTGCTGTTCTTCCGGATGGGGGACTTCTACGAGCTGTTCTACGACGACGCACGCAAGGCGGCGCGGCTGCTGGATATCACCCTGACCCAGCGCGGCAGCTCGGGCGGCGCGCCGATTCCGATGGCCGGCGTGCCGGTGCATGCCTATGAAGGCTATCTGGCACGGCTGGTAGCGCTGGGTGAATCGGTGGCGATCTGCGAACAGATCGGCGACCCGGCCCTGGCCAAGGGGCTGGTGGAACGCAAGGTGGTGCGGATTGTCACCCCGGGCACGGTGACCGACGAAGCACTGCTGGACGAGCGTCGCGACACCCTGCTGATGGCACTGTCGCGCAGCAAGCAGGGCTACGGGCTGGCCTGGGCCGATCTGGCCGGCGGCCGCTTCCTGGTCAACGAGGTCGATACCGACGACGCCCTGGAAGCCGAACTGGCCCGCCTGGAGCCGGCCGAACTGCTGGTACCGGACGAAGAGAACTGGCCGGAATTCCTGAAGCACCGCAGCGGCATCCGCCGCCGCGCGCCGTGGCTGTTCGACGCCGACAGTGGCCGTCGCCAGCTGCTGAACTTCTTCAAGCTGCACCACCTGACCGGCTTCGGCATCGACGACAAGCCGCGTGCCACCGCGGCCGCCGGTGCCCTGCTCGGTTATGTGGAAGAAACCCAGAAGCAGCGCCTGCCGCATCTGACCGCGATTGCCACCGAAACCGCCAGCGAAGCCATTGCCATGAACGCGGCCACGCGCCGCCATCTGGAACTGGATACGCGCGTCGATGGCGACACCCGTAACACCCTGCTCGGCGTGCTCGATACCACGGTGACGCCGATGGGCGGCCGTCTGCTGCGCCGCTGGCTGCATCGTCCGCTGCGCCTGCGCGAGGTGCTGGTGCAGCGCCACGACGCGGTGGCCACGCTGATTGATCGCGGTGCGGACGGCGACGTGCGCGATGCCTTCCGTGCGCTTGGCGACCTCGAACGCATTCTTACCCGTGTGGCATTGCGCTCGGCGCGCCCGCGTGACTTCTCCACCTTGCGTGATGGTCTGGCGTTGCTGCCGGAAGTTCGCACGGTACTGGCCAGGCTGGACTCCCCTCGCCTGCAGGCGCTGCATGCCTCGTTGGGCGAGCACGACGAAAGCGCGCACCTGCTGGCAACTGCGGTTGCACCGACGCCGCCACTGAAGCTCAGCGATGGTGGCGTGATTGCCGAAGGCTTCGATGCCGAGCTGGATGAACTGCGGCGCCTGTCCACCAACGCCGATCAGTTCCTGATCGACCTGGAACAACGCGAGCGCGCCAGCAGTGGCATCGCCACGCTGAAAGTCGGCTACAACCGCGTGCATGGTTACTACATTGAAATCAGCAAGGGGCAGTCGGACAAGGCACCCGTGCATTACACGCGTCGCCAGACCCTGACCAATGCCGAGCGCTACATCACCGAAGAATTGAAGTCCTTCGAGGACAAGGTGCTGTCAGCGCGCGAGCGTTCACTGTCGCGCGAGAAGCTGTTGTACGAACAACTGCTGGACACGCTGGGCGCGAATCTGGAGCCCCTCAAGCAATGCGCCGCCGCACTCAGCGAGCTGGATGTGCTGGCCGCGTTCGCCGAACGCGCGCAGGCACTGGACTGGGCACGGCCAGAACTGGAAACCGCCCCGTGCCTGCGCATCGAACGCGGCCGCCACCCGGTTGTGGAAGCGGTGCGCGAACAGCCGTTCGAGCCGAACGACCTGGACCTGCATCCGGACCGCCGCATGCTGGTGATCACCGGCCCGAACATGGGCGGTAAGTCCACCTACATGCGCCAGAACGCGCTGATCGTGTTGCTGGCGCATATCGGCAGCTTCGTGCCGGCCAGCCGCGCCGTGATCGGCCCGATCGACCGCATTCTGACCCGCATCGGCGCGGGCGACGACCTCGCGCGTGGGCAGTCCACCTTCATGGTGGAGATGTCTGAAACCAGCTACATCCTGCATCACGCGACCGAGCATTCGCTGGTGCTGATGGACGAGATCGGGCGCGGTACCTCGACCTATGACGGCCTCGCCCTGGCCGATGCCGTGGCGCGCCACCTGGCGTACCAGAACCGCTGCTACACCCTGTTTGCCACGCACTATTTCGAGTTGACCGCGCTGGCCGACGAGCAGCATGAAGGCGGTGCCAGCGGCATTGCGAACGTGCATCTGGATGCGGTGGAGCACGGCGAGCAGCTGGTGTTCATGCACGCAGTGAAGGATGGCCCGGCCAACCGCAGTTTCGGCCTGCAGGTGGCCGCACTGGCGGGCCTGCCGCGTGCCACCGTGGCGCAGGCGCGGCGGCGGCTGGCCGAGTTGGAACAGCGCGGCGGCGAGACCGTGGCCGCCACCATGGCTCCGCAGGCCCTGGATGCGCCGCAGCAGTTCGGGTTGTTTACCGCGCCGTCGAGCAAGGCGCAGGAGGCGCTGGCGGCGATTGATCCGGATGAGCTGACCCCGAAGCAGGCGCTGGAGGCGTTGTACCGGTTGAAGGGATTGTTGTGACGTCACGACCAACGGTCGTGACCTACCGCCGGACCATGCAACCCACGGCCGTGACCTGCCAAGCGGCACGGTAGCACCCGACCGTTGGTCGGGTGGCCGGCCAGCGGCCGGGCGCGTGAAGCCTTCGCATGGTCTTCGTATACGCGGCGTTATGCTCCGCCGGTCCCCCACCCCTGGACCCAAGGAGTCGATCGTGAATACGCAATCGCTCAGTGCTTCGCTGCTTTCGCAGCTGCAGGATGGACCTACCCTCCAGAACGTATCCCAGCAGCTTGGCGTCGACACAGGCCAAGCCTCACAGGCGCTCAGCACGGCGGTTCCCCTGCTGATGAAGGCGCTCGCCGGCAACGCCAGCCAGCCGCAGGGAGCGCAGTCGCTGCTAAATGCTCTGCAACGGGATCATCTGGGCGGTAGCGGCGGAGGTCTCGATATCGGTGGCCTGCTGGGCGCAGTACTCGGGGGTGGCGCATCAACGCCCGCCACCAATGGTGCCGGCATCCTGGGCCACGTATTCGGTGGACAGACCCAGCAAGCCGCAGGGCTGCTCGGTCAAAAGACCGGCCTGGACAGTGGTCGTTCGGGCCAGTTGCTGATGATCCTGGCCCCCATCGTCATGTCGTTTTTGGCCAAACAGTTTGCCCAGCAGGGCAATGCCAGCCAGCTCAGCCAGGCATTGGGCCAGGAAGGTCAGCAGACCGACGATGGCGGCATCATGGGGCTGCTTGGCGGCGTCCTGGACCAGGACGGCGATGGAAAGCTCGGCCCCAGCGACCTGCTCGGTCTGCTCGGCAAACGCTGAGCCTCGCCGTGGCCGGGTCACTTTCGACCCGGCCACCCATCGATAGACGCCATCTATCGACACCAAAGAATCAATCGATTTTACCTATCGACCGACGTTCACTATCGTCAAGGCACTCCCACACGCCTTGTTCGCGAGGCCACTCCCTCTCTCGCCAGTACACAGGTAGATACCGATGAAAAGCGAAGCCAAGTGCCCCTTCAACCACGCCGTCGTCGGCGATGCCACCACCAACCGTGACTGGTGGCCCAAACAACTGCGTGTGGACCTGCTCAACCAGCATTCCGCACGTTCCAATCCGCTCGCCGCGGATTTTGACTACCCGGCTGCATTCGCGAAGCTCGATTACGCCGGGCTCAAGGCGGATCTGAAAGCGCTGATGACCGATTCGCAGGACTGGTGGCCGGCCGACTTTGGTCACTACGGCGGCCTTTTCATCCGCATGGCCTGGCACAGCGCCGGCACCTACCGCATTGGGGTCGGTCGCGGCGGCGGCGGTCGTGGCCAGCAGCGCTTCGCCCCGCTCAACAGCTGGCCGGACAACGTCAGCCTGGACAAGGCGCGCCGCCTGCTGTGGCCGATCAAGCAGAAGTACGGCCAGGCCATCTCCTGGTCCGACCTGCTGATCCTCACCGGCAACGTCGCGCTGGAATCGATGGGCTTCAAGACGCTGGGCTTTGCCGGCGGCCGCCCGGATACCTGGGAACCGGACCAGGACGTGTACTGGGGCCGCGAAACCACCTGGCTGGGCGGCGACGTGCGCTACGCACATGGCTCCGAAGGCGTGCAGGAAGACCACGGCGTGCTGGTGTCCGATGACGACGCCGACGGCGACATCCACTCGCGCAAGCTGGAAAACCCGTTGGCCGCCGTGCAGATGGGCCTGATCTACGTGAACCCCGAAGGTCCCGATGGCAATCCGGACCCGCTGAAGGCGGCGCTGGACATCCGCGACACCTTCGGCCGCATGGCGATGGACGACGAGGAAACCGTGGCGCTGATCGCCGGCGGCCATAGCTTCGGCAAGACCCACGGTGCCGGCCCGGCCGACAACGTTGGCCATGAACCGGAAGCGGCAGGCCTCGAAAGCCAGGGCCTGGGCTGGGCCAACAAGTTCCGCAGCGGCAAGGGCGGCGACACCATCACCAGCGGCCTGGAAGTCACCTGGACCCGCACCCCGGCCAAGTGGAGCCACGACTTCTTCCAGATTCTGTTCGGGCACGAATGGGAACTGACCAAGAGCCCGGCTGGCGCGCACCAGTGGGTGGCCAAGGATGCCGAGGCGGTGATTCCCGACGCGCACGACCCGTCGAAGAAGCATCGCCCGACCATGCTCACGACCGACCTGTCGCTGCGCTTTGATCCCATCTACGAGCAGATATCGCGCAGGTTCCTGGCCAACCCGCAGGCATTCGCGGATGCGTTCGCGCGTGCGTGGTTCAAGCTGACCCACCGCGACATGGGACCGCGTGCGCGTTACCTCGGCCCGGAAGTCCCGGCCGAACAGTTCCTCTGGCAGGATCCGCTGCCGGAGGCGCCGAAGACCCCGATCAGTGCGCAGGACATCGCTGCGCTGAAACAGCAGATCGCGGACAGCGGTTTGAGCGTGGCCGAGCTGGTATCTACCGCATGGGCCTCGGCGTCTACCTTCCGCGGCTCAGACAAGCGCGGCGGCGCCAACGGTGCGCGCATCCGTCTGGCCCCGCAGAAGGACTGGGCGGTGAACCAGCCCAAGCAGCTGGCCAAGGTGCTGGCTGCACTGGAGAAGATCCAGAGTGGGTTCAAGGGCGAGGTGTCGCTGGCCGACCTGATTGTGCTTGGTGGTGCGGTGGGCGTGGAGAAGGCCGCCAAGGCCGGTGGCCACGACGTCAGCGTGCCGTTCACTCCCGGCCGTACGGATGCCAGCCAGGACCAGACCGACGTGGAATCGTTCGCGGTGCTGGAACCGGCTGCCGATGGCTTCCGCAACTATGTGCGCGGTCGCTTCAGCGTGCCGGCCGAAGCGCTGTTGATCGACAAGGCCCAGTTGCTCACCTTGACCGCGCCGGAGATGACGGTGCTGGTCGGCGGCCTGCGTGTGCTGGGTGCCAATGTGGATGGCAGCAAGGACGGCGTGTTTACCGACCGCCCCGGCACGCTCAGCAATGACTTCTTCGTCAATCTGCTGGACATGGGGACGCAGTGGAAGGCGAAGGGCGACGGTTACGAAAGCAGCGGCAAGGGTTCGTGGACCGGTACAAGAGCGGACCTCGTGTTCGGTTCGAACTCGGTACTGCGCGCGTTGGCCGAGGTGTATGCCAGTGCGGACGGTGGCAAGAAGTTCGTGCAGGACTTCGTGGCCGCGTGGACTCGGGTGATGGAGCTGGACCGATACGACCTGCACCGGTAGGCGTGGTGTTTGGAGCGCACGACCAACGGT
>JAEXNZ010000025.1 GCA_023439425.1 Pseudomonadota bacterium | reverse complement strand
GTTCAATTCAGGGTATGGCATCGTCAAGTCTGCGATGAATCCATCCGATTCACCTCTCCCGGGAGACTGCGCCTCGCTCACGGTCATGCCCTTTGGCAAAGTGGCTGAACTCGATCTAGTGAGAATGAGGTAGCCTGGACAACCGCAAAATGGGCCTGCGGTGCGAACAGCTGCCCCGCCTCACCGCTGCGGCGCACCTTGCAGTTGACGCCCTTGCCGGCTAGCTCGGCGGTGACCACCACCGCGTCTTACCGCATGTTGCCGGTTCCGCGGCGATCGTCTGTCGACCGATCCCACCGGTTTCGCGCGCGGTGATTTTCCGTCGATCGATTCACCGAGGCCACGCGCGGATGTTGATGTTCGTTGGCCACCGACCCGCCGTCTGCGGCGTGCCGGGGTGGGTTTGCGGGACCGTCAAAACATGGATGTTTTTGACGAGCCCCCATGGATGGGTTTACGGCGTGTCCCGCAAACCCAACCCGGTGCGCCCAAGCACGGGAGCCAGTGAACGCCGGTTGTTCGCCAAAAGCCAACAGCAGCCGGGCAAGCCCGGCTCTACGGAGCCCGCGAAGCCCCCACGGAACATCGGCCAATAAAAAACCCCCTGACGGATCAGGGGGTTTGATATGGAGGCCTGGGTCGGAATCGAACCGGCGTACGCGGATTTGCAATCCGATGCATGACCACTCTGCCACCAGGCCGGTGACTCTATAAAACAACACCCCGTGACCGGGGTGCTGTCAGATTCTGGAGCGGGAAACGAGACTCGAACTCGCGACCTCAACCTTGGCAAGGTTGCGCTCTACCAACTGAGCTATTCCCGCAAAATCAGGCGCGTATGTTACCGAAACCACCGTAAACACACCAGCCTTTTTACACTTTATTTCACATCCAGCGCCCTTGCCGGGGTGCCGATGCCCGCGTGCCACCGCGGAGAAAAACAAGGCCCCACAGGGGCCTTGTCGAAATCTGGAGCGGGAAACGAGACTCGAACTCGCGACCTCAACCTTGGCAAGGTTGCGCTCTACCAACTGAGCTATTCCCGCAGACTTGCTGCCCAACGACATGTCGTCGAAGGAGCGCTATTGTGTCGGGATTCCTTCACGTCGTCAACATCTTTGATGACAGTATTCAGCGGTCCATGCGCAGCCCGCGCCGGTGAAAGTAGATCTGCTCGGCCGCCCGCCGCACCATGCCCGCCCCCAGCATCAGGTCCAGCGGCCAGTCCTGCTGCAGGTGGTCCATGGCCCAGCGCAGCGCGCGCTTGCGCCGGAACGTAGGCACCGCGCGGGCCGCCACCGCCTCCGGGGCCGGCCCGCCGCCCCGCAGGTGCAGGCCCACGGCATCGCCCACGGTCCAGCCGTGCCTCCAACCGGCGTGAATGCCGCCCGCCGACAGCGGAGACACCACCCCGGCCGCGTCGCCGGTCAGGATCACGCCGGGGGCGGACAGCGGACCCTGCAACGGACCACACGGAATCAGCCCGGCCCGGGTGGCGTCCGACCCCTGCCCCTCCGGCAGCCCGATCACGCTGCGCACGTGGCGGACGAAGCCCTCGATATCCGGCCGGCGGACCTGCGCCGGATCGTGGCGCAGGGCCAGCCCAACCTGAACGCCGGTCGGGTTCTGCGCCGCCCAGCCGATGTAGCCCGGTGCGAACCGGCGGCTGGCGAAACAGTGCAGCGCCCCACCCTGCGGCAGCCGCGCGCCGGCGAACTCCTGCTCCACCCCGAACAGGAAGTCCTGCACCTGACCCAGCCCGGTGCGCTGGGCCACGCGGGAGCCGGCCCCGTCCGCGCCGACCAGGTAGCGGGTGCGCCCCGCCCCGGCCACCTGCCAGCCCTGGCCGTGGCGGTGTGCTTCGGTGAACGGCTGCTGCAGGCGCAGGTCAACGCCGTGCCGGCGGAGCTCATCGGCCAGCCAGCGCATCAGGTTCGGCGTGTCGGTGGTCATGAAGTAGTACCCGGGGGCCGCCAGCAACACGTTGCGCAGGTTCGGGGCATACATCCGCACCTGCTCGACACGCTGCAGGAGCTCAGCCGGCGCGTGCTGCAGCCAGGTCTGCTCCAGCGCTTCCTTTACCAGGATGCCGGTGGTGTGCAGGCGCGCACCGGGATCGGCCTTGCGCTCGAGCACGCACACGCGCAGGCCGTACTGTGCGGCGGCCAGCGCACAGGCCGCACCGGCGAAGCTGGCGCCGGCGACCACCAGGTCCCAGTCGTAGGCAGAAGAAGAAGTCATGAGCGTGTTGCCACTGCAGAAGGGACATGCAGGGTGGCCGACGCACGCGGGCCGCCGATGTGGCGACGGTGAAGCGAAGATGAAGTGCGCCGTGCGGGCATGAAAAAAGCGACCCGAAGGTCGCTTTTTTCTGTATCTGGAGCGGGAAACGAGACTCGAACTCGCGACCTCAACCTTGGCAAGGTTGCGCTCTACCAACTGAGCTATTCCCGCTTGGGAGGCGAAATTCTACAGCCAAATGCGGGGCTGTCAACAGCCCTTACGCCTTCTTTTTTGCTTTTGCATTCGCACGCGCGGCACGTTCGTCCTCACGCAGGCTCGGCCACGCCGCATGCAGGTACTGCAGGCCGGACCACAGCGTGAGCACGGCCGCGATGGCCAACGTCCAGTCGCCCACATGGAACACCGGTTCGCCCATCCAGATATCGCTCACCGGCGTGTTCGGGGCCACCGAATACAACAGGCACAGCAACGCGACCATCTGCGCGGTGGTTTTGATCTTGCCGATCAGCGCCACGCGCACCTTGGCGCGCTGGCCGAGTTCAGCCATCCACTCGCGCAAGGCCGACACCGCGATTTCACGGCCGACGATCACCGCCGCCCAGAACGCCATCCACGGCGTGGGATGGCCCTGCACGATCAGGAACAGCGCCACGGCCACCATCAGTTTGTCGGCCACCGGGTCAAGGAACGCACCGAAGGCCGATGCCAGGTTGTAGCGGCGGGCGATCCAGCCATCCAGCCAGTCGGTCAGGGCGGCCAGGCCGAAAATCGCCGCGGACGCGAAATTGGTCCACGTATAGGGAAGATAGAACACCAGCACCAGCACCGGGATCATTACGATCCGCAGCAGCGTCAGCCAGGTGGGGAGGGTCAACGTCATCAGTTCTCTCTACTCGCCCAGTGCGGGGGGCGTGGGCAGTCCATGAAGGTTAGCGTAGATGCGGGCGGCCAGGGCGTCATTGATGCCCTCCACCTTGGCGATTTCCGCTTCCCCTGCGGCCTTGAGCCCGACCAGCCCGCCAAAATGCTTGAGCAGGCTGGCACGCCGGCGTGGTCCGATGCCGGGAATGTCCTCGAGTTTGCTGGTCATGCGCGCCTTCTGGCGGCGACCGCGATGGCCGGTGATGGCGAAACGGTGCGCCTCGTCACGCACCTGCTGGATGAACTGCAGCGCCGGCGACGCGGCCCCCGGGCGTAACTCGCGGCCGTCCGGCAGCACCAGCGCCTCGTGCCCGGCGCGACGCTCCACGCCCTTGGCCACGCCGACCAGCATCACCCCTTCCACGCCCAGGTCGGCCAGCGCCGCCTCGGCCTGGGCCAGCTGCCCTGCCCCGCCGTCGATCAGCAGCAAATCGGGTAATACGCCCTGCTCTTCCACCGCGCGGCGGAAGCGGCGGTCGATGGCCTGGCGCATGGCGGCGTAGTCATCGCCCGGCTCGATGCCGCTGATGTTGAAGCGGCGGTATTGGCTGCGCACCGGGCCACTGGCATCGAACACCACGCACGACGCGACGGTGGCTTCGCCCATGGTGTGGCTGATGTCGAAACACTCCACCCGCTTGACCGGCTCGGCCAGGTCCAGCATCTGCCGCAGGTCCTCGCTGCGCGCGTGCTGCGCGCTGCGGCTGGTCAGCTCGCTGACCAGGGTGATCTGTGCGTTGCGGCTGGCCAGCTCCACATAGCCGGCGCGCTCGCCGCGCACGTTCCACTTCAACTGCACCTTGTACTCGGCCGATGCGGCCAGCGCAGTTTCGATCAGGCTGGCATCGGGAATTTCGCGGTCGAGCAGGATCTCGCGCGGCGGCGCGTGCTCACCGTAGTACTGCGAGACAAACGCGCCCAGCACTTCCTCGGCGCTTTCCTCGCCATTGGTGCGCGGGAAGAACGGACGCGTGCCCAGGTTGCGGCCGTCACGGAACGACAGCAGCATCACGCAGGCGCTGGCTCCCTGGGTGGCGCAGGCCAGCACATCGAGGTCGGCGGCGCGGCCGTCCACATACTGGCGGGTGTGCATGCTGCGCAGCGAGGTGATCAGGTCGCGCAGGCGAGCGGCCTGTTCGAATTCCAGCGCTTCACTGGCGGCCTGCATCTGGGTGCCGAGCTCGCGCGTCAGCTGATCGCTTTTTCCTTCCAGGAACAGCGCGGCGCGGCGCACCGACTCGGCGTAGTCCTCAGCAGCAACCAGCTCCACGCAGGGCGCGCTGCAGCGGCCGATCTGGTACTGCAGGCAAGGCCGCGAGCGGTTGCGGAACACGCTGTCTTCGCAGCTGCGCAGCTTGAACAGCTTGTGCATCAGGTTCAGCGTCTCGCGCACCGCGGTGACGCCCGGGTACGGCCCGAAATAACGCCCCGGCACCGCGCGCGGACCGCGATGCAGCGCGATGCGCGGCCAGTCCTCGCGGGTCAGCAGCACATGCGGATAGGTCTTGTCGTCGCGCAGCGAGACGTTGTAA
>JAEXNZ010000571.1 GCA_023439425.1 Pseudomonadota bacterium | reverse complement strand
TCCCTTAGCAGGGGAGCCCCTTCAGCCACTCGGGCACCACTCCAGAAATCTGGCTTTCCTCGCTGCGGTGTTACGTCTCAGCGGGGGCGTGAAGAATAACGTTAATCACACCCCGAGGTAAAGCCTTAATTCGAAGAATCTTCGCCGCCGGATACATTCGGCTGGTCGCCGCGCTGGATGCGCTCGTAGATTTCTTCGCGGTGCACGGCCACATCCTTCGGAGCGGTGATACCGATACGCACCTGATTGCCCTTGACGCCGAGCACGGTGACGCTGACGTCATCGCCGATCTTCAGGGTTTCGCCAACACGGCGAGTCAGGATCAACATTGTTTTTTAGTCTCCAAGAACCGGTGGTTTTTCCCACCGGTTTGACGTCCAGCCAAGGAACGCCACGACAAAGGGAAAAGGATTAGCCATATTACCGTCTGGCCTCCCGCCCCATCAAGGAGCGGAGGCTTCAGAATGTTCAGATACGAGGGGTCACCCAGTCAACGACCCCGGCAAGGGCCGAGGCAAGGGCGGGCCCGTCCTCACCACCACCCTGGGCGAGGTCCGGGCGGCCGCCGCCCTTGCCCCCGATCTGACCGGCGATGTGGGACAACAGTTCCCCGGCCTTGACCTTGCCCATTGCGCTGCCGTTCACACCGGCAACAAGTGAGACCTTGCCGTCCTGGGCACCGGCCAACACGATGACGGTATTGACCAGTTGCTGCTTCAGGCGGTCCATCGCATCACGCAGGGCCTTCGCGTCGAAGCCTTCCAGGCGCACGGCCAGAATCTTCACGCCGTTCACTTCCACAGCCGAGCCGCCAAGGTCGGCGGTGGCTCCGGCGGCCTGCTTGGCCTTCAGGGCCTCCAGTTCGCGTTCCAGCTTCTTCTGGCGCTCGCCCAGCTGGCGGATCTTCTCGATCACGTCGCCGGCAGCACCGCCCAGCAACGCGGCGGCCTCGGCCAGCTGTGCTTCTTCATGGCTGACGTAGTCCAGCGCGCCCTGCCCGGTCACCGCCTCGATGCGGCGCACGCCCGAGGACACACCGCCTTCGGAGGTGATCTTGAACAGGCCGATGTCGCCGGTACGGCCGACGTGGGTACCGCCACACAGTTCGGTGGAGTAGTCGCCCATCTTCAGCACGCGCACGTTTTCGCCGTACTTTTCGCCGAACAGTGCCATCGCGCCGAAGTCCAGGGCTTCCTGCATGCCCATGTTGTGCACTTCGGCGGCGTTGTTGGCGCGGACCTGTTCGTTGACCTTGCGCTCGATCACGGCCAGCTCTTCCGGCGTGATCGGCTGGAAGTGCGAGAAGTCGAAGCGCAGGCGGTCCGGCGCGACCAGCGAACCCTTCTGCTGCACATGGGTGCCCAGCACTTCGCGCAGCGCGGCATGCAGCAGGTGGGTGGCCGAGTGGTTGAGGATGGTGGCCCCACGGCGCGCGCCGTCAACCTGACCGCTGAGCACGTCGCCAACCTTCAGTGAACCGCTGGCGATCTGGCCGACGTGGCCATGGAACTGGCCCGCGAACTTCTGGGTGTCGGTCACCGGCAGCTGCACACCGTTGCCGGTGAGCGTGCCGGTATCACCGACCTGGCCACCGGATTCGGCATAGAACGGGGTCTGGTCGGTGAAGACGATCACGTCATCACCGGCCTGGGCGCTGTCCACGGCGCGACCGTCCTTGAGCAGGGCGACCACGGTCAGGCCGTCGGCCTGCAGGCGGTCGTAGCCCTGGAACACGGTCGGCTTGAGGGTGGCCACCAGTTCGGCCGACAGCGTCACGCCGCCACCGAACTTGCCGCCCTTGCGGCCGTCTTCGCGCTGCTTTTCCATGGCGGCATCGAAGCCGGCAATGTCAACGACCAGGTCACGCTCGCGTGCGATGTCCTGGGTGAGGTCGAGCGGGAAGCCGTAGGTGTCGTACAGGCGGAACGCATCGACGCCCGGAATGACGCCATCGGTCACCTGGGCAGCGACGTCGTCGAAGATCTTCATGCCCGAATCCAGCGTCTGCGCGAAGCGTTCCTCTTCGGCCTGCAGGGCACGCACCACGGTGTCGGCCTGGGCCGGCAGTTCCGGATAGGCTTCACCCATCTGCTCGACCAGGGTCGGCACCAGCTTGCTGAAGAACGGCTGGCGCACGCCCAGCATCCAGCCGTGGCGCAGAGCGCGACGGATGATCCGGCGCAGCACATAGCCGCGGCCTTCGTTGGACGGCAGCACGCCGTCGACGATCAGGAACGAGCAGGCGCGGATGTGGTCGGCAATGACGCGCAGCGACTTGTTTTCCAGATCGGCCATGCCGGTCAGTTCGCTGGCCTTGCGGATCAGCGCCTGGAACAGGTCGATTTCATAATTGGTGTGCACGTGCTGCAGGATCGCGGTCAGGCGCTCCAGGCCCATGCCGGTGTCCACGCACGGGGCCGGCAGCGGCACCAGGGTGCCGTCAGGCTGCCGATCGAACTGCATGAACACCAGGTTCCAGATCTCGATGAAGCGGTCGCCGTCTTCATCCGGCGAGCCCGGGGGGCCACCGGCAATGTGGTCGCCGTGGTCATAGAAGATCTCGGTGCACGGACCGCACGGGCCCGTGTCGGCCATCTGCCAGAAGTTGTCCGACGCAAACGGCGCACCCTTGTTGTCGCCGATGCGCACGATGCGCTCTTCCGGAATGCCGACCATGTCGCGCCACAGCGCGTAGGCCTCGTCATCGGTCTGGTACACGGTGACCAGCAGGCGCTCGGGCGGCAGCTTCCACACCTGGGTCAGCAGTTCCCAAGCCCAGGCAATGGCGTCCTTCTTGAAGTAGTCGCCGAACGACCAGTTGCCCAGCATTTCAAAGAAGGTGTGGTGGCGGGCGGTGTAGCCGACCTGGTCCAGGTCGTTGTGCTTGCCGCCGGCGCGCAGGCAGCGCTGCACGTCGGCCGCGCGCACGTAGCTGCGCTTTTCCGCGCCAAGGAACACGTCCTTGAACTGCACCATGCCGGAATTGGTGAACATCAGGGTCGGGTCGTTGCCCGGCACCAGCGGGGCCGACGGCACGATGGTGTGGCCCTTGCCCTTGAAGAACTCAAGGAAGTCGCTGCGGATCTGGGAGGTGGTGAATTTGGCGGATGCGGTCATGGTGGGGCTGGCTGTGTGCGGGCCGGTCGGCCCCTGGCAACAGCAGGACCGCCGAAACCACCAAGGGTATCAGGCCGGAGGCCATACGCGTAGCGACGCGCCCTGCGCGTCAACCCGGCCCCTCAATCCTCGATGTCGTACCGCGTCGCCCGCCGGATCGAATCCCCGTCAAACCCCCGCCGGGCCAGCAGATCGGCCGCCTTGCGCCGCTGCGGCAGGTCCTGTGGCCCCGCCTCGCCGAACCGGCGGCGGACCAGGTCCCGGGCATTCTCGGTCCAGTCACCCTCAAAGGTGTCCATGGCGGTGGCAATCTGCCCGCTGTCCAGACCATGGGTACCCAGCTCGGCGCGGATGTGAATCGGGCCATAGCCGGTATTGGCGCGCATCCGCACCAGATTCTCGGCAAACCGGGTGTCGTCCTGCCAACCGGCCTCGGTCAGCTTGCTGACGGCCGCTTCGGCGGCGTCGGTTTCAATGCCCCGCGCGGTGAGCTTGCGGGTGAGTTCCTTGCGCGAATGCTCACGGCGGACCAGCAGCCCCAGCGCCCGCTGGACGGGAGTCTGTTCACGAACGCGGCGCTTCTTGCGGCCACCTTCCGGGCTGTCGGCATCGTGCATTGCGGTCTCGCAGGTGTGCGCCGTCCCTGGCGCGCCCCCGTCCGGGGGATGGGTTCCAAAGGGGAAAACTGCGGGGCAGCGCCTGCGTCACTGACGGCGCCGCCCTGCCCCGCAGGAAAACTTACTCGTCGTCGCCGTCGTCGTCGCCTTCCTCGCGAGCGGCTTCGGCCGGCTGGAACTTCTCGCGCAGCTCGGCTTCCAGGCGCTGGGCCACCTGCGGGTTGTCGCGCAGGTAGCCGCGGGCGTTGTCCTTGCCCTGGCCGATGCGTTCTTCACCGTAGCTGTACCAAGCACCGGCCTTTTCAACCAGCTTGGCTTCCACGCCCATGTCGATCAGTTCGCCTTCGCGGCTGATGCCTTCGCCGTACAGGATCTCGGTGATGACCTGCTTGAACGGAGGAGCCAGCTTGTTCTTGACGACCTTGATCTTGGTCTGGTTGCCGATGATTTCATCGCCCTTCTTGATCGCGCCGATGCGGCGGATGTCAAGGCGGACCGAGGCATAGAACTTCAGCGCGTTGCCACCGGTGGTGGTTTCCGGGCTCTGGCCGGGCATCATCACGCCGATCTTCATGCGCAGCTGGTTGATGAAGACCACCAGAGTGTTGGAGCGCTTGATGTTGCCGGTGAGCTTGCGCAGCGCCTGGCTCATCAGACGGGCCTGAAGACCCGGCAGCTGATCGCCCATTTCACCTTCGATTTCGGCCTTCGGGGTCAGCGCGGCGACCGAGTCGATGACCACGATGTCGATCGAACCCGAGCGCACCAGCATGTCGGCGATTTCCAGCGCCTGTTCACCGGTATCCGGCTGCGACAGCAGCAGCTCGTCCACGTTCACGCCCAGCTTGGCGGCGTAGATCGGGTCCAGCGCGTGCTCGGCGTCGATGAAGGCCGCCGTGCCGCCCTTCTTCTGGCATTCGGCGATGGCCTGCAG
>JAEXNZ010000570.1 GCA_023439425.1 Pseudomonadota bacterium | reverse complement strand
CAGCTCAACGGCAACGATTCCAACGGCAACGGCGTGCTGTTCAACGCGGACAAGGCCAAGGCCTACGGCGTGGAAGCGGACATGGAGCTGCGCCCGATTCCGAACCTGAGCCTGAGCGCCGGTTTCAGCTGGCTTCACAGCGAAATCCAGGACGACCGCGTGTATGCCCAGGTGTGTGCGCTGAACGGTGCGGTGGTGTGTGATGTGTACGACCCGACCATCAAGGTGGGGGCCAACACCTTCGCGCAGATCAACGGCAACCCGCTGCCGAATGCGCCGAAGTACAACCTGAACTTCGCCGCGCGTTACGACATTCCGGTGAACGATGCCGACGTGTTCTTCGTGTCCACCGACTGGAACAAGCAGGGCTATACCAGCTTCGTGCTGTATGACTCGGCCGAGTTCAATTCGAAGGGCAGCTTTGAAGGTGGGTTGAAGCTGGGCTATTCGGGCAACTACGGTGCCTGGGAAGTGGCGGCGTTTGCGCGCAACATCACCAACGAGAAGAATTTGAAGGGTGTGATCGAGAATTACATGGCGGCGGTTTATAACGAACCGCGGACGGTGGGTGTCTCGTTGAATCTGAACTGGTGATGTGAAAAGCAAGGCCCCGCTGATGCGGGGCCTTTTTTTTACCTACGCCGGCAACGCCGCCTGCAGGCGCGACTCCAGCTCGGCCTGCCTCCAGCCCGCCAACGCCGCCGGCCACTGCCGGCTTTCCAGATAACTCTCCAGGTGCTTGCGAGACGCCAGCACACCATCCGGCAGGCCAAGCTCGGCCGTGCGCGCACTCACCGCATCCTGCAGCTTCTTCAACGCCTGCTTATTGCCATCATTGGCCGGCAGCGCCAACGGAGCCTGCGCTTCATCCTCCAACGGCGTCACCAGCGCCTGCCACACAGCCCCGGCCAGCTTGCGCGGTGCCTTCGGGAAGCTGTCCATCACCTTGCCCAGCGCCTCCTGGTCAACCGGCGGGGTACGCGCCAGCTGCGCGGCCAGTTCGTTGTCCAGGATCCAGCTGCGCGGGCGGTCGCTGCTGCGTGCCTGCACGTCGCGCCAGCGCAACAGGCGCAACAGGCGCAGCTGTGCAGCGGCATCCATGAACTGCGCCGAGCGCATCGCCACGTGCGGCCAGCGTTCCTCGTCATGCTCCACGCTGGCCAGCAGGCGCTCGGCATCGTCGTCCAGCCATTGGCGGCGACCCTGTTCCTGCAGCTTGGCCTCGATGGCGTCATGCAGGGCGAACAGGTATTCCACGTCATCGGCGGCGTACTGCAGCTGTGCGTCGGACAACGGCCGGCGCATCCAGTCCGACCGGGTCTCGCCCTTGGCCAGGGTGACCCCGGTGATCGCGGTGACCAGCTTCTGGTAGCCCATGCCGCCACCGATGCCGGCCAATGCCGCGCCGATCTGGGTGTCGAACAGCGGGCGCGGCAGCACGCCGCAGGCCACCTTGAAGGTGACCAGGTCTTCGCTGGCGCTGTGCAAGACCTTCAGGATCGAGGTGTCGGCCAGCCACTGGGCCAGCGCCTCGTTCATGCCGGGAATCAGCGGGTCGATCAGCAGCACCTCGTCGCCAACGGCCATCTGCACCAGGGCCAGCTGCGGCCAGTAGGTGCGTTCGCGGATGAATTCGGTGTCCAGGCCGATGCGGGTGGGGCGCTGGCGGAAGCGTTCGTCCAGTTCCGCGGGGGTTTTGATCCAATAGGCCACGTAGGGTTCCATGCTGCGGGAATGCTCAGGCGGGCAGGATAACGCGCCTGCACCGGCCCGCGCGCCGTTATGATGAACACATGCTGCGAACCCCCGGTCCCCTGACGCTGCTGTTGGCCACGGTGCTGCTCACCGCCACGGCCTGCTCCCCCGACGAAGCCCCGCCTGCGGCGGCGCGCCCGGCCGAGCCCGACGCGCCGGCCAAGGGGCCGACGCCGGCGCAGGTCACCATCGGCGGGCAGGACGAGGCCGAAACCGTGCAGCGCTGGCAACCGCCGGCGGTGCAGATCGACGACGCCGGCGTGGCCCAGGCCCGCCGCGACGCGGCCGCAGCGTTGGAGTCCGGGCGGCTGTACGAGGACGCCACGGCGGCGTTGCCGATCTGGTTGGCGCTGCTCGAACGCGATCCCAAGGACCGTCAGGCCCAGGCCGGCATCAAGCGGGCCAAGGAGCAGCTGCTGGACGAGATCGCCGCGCTGCTGGTGCGACCGCTGCGGCAGCGCGAGGCGGTGGCCAAGGCCGGCGAGATGAGCCTGGTGCTGCTCACCCTGGACCCGGAAGACCCGCGCGTGCGCGCGCTGCAGTCGCGGGTGGAACTGGCGCAGCGGGTGATTGCCTACAACCGTGCCGGTGAAGAGGACCTGCGCAACGACCGCATTGGCGAGGACGGCGACGGGGCGCTGCCGAACTTCCGTGAAGCGCTGGCGCTGGTGCCGGACAACGAACGCGCCCGCCAGGGGCTGGCGGCGTCGGAAAGCGCCTTGATCCGCCGCGCCGAAACCGCCGCACGGGCCGCCGACTTCACCGGGGCCGGAGTGTGGCTGGCCGAGGCCGCGAAAGTGCGCGACTCGGCCCCGACCATCAATGACGCCTTCGAACGGGTCGAGCGGATCCGCGCCGACACCCTGGTACGCCTGCGTGACGAAGGCCTGCGCGACCTCACCAGCGCGCAGGGGCTCAAGCCCGCGCGGCAGAAGCTGGAAGACGCGCTGCGCATCGCCATGCCGGGCGACCCGGTGGTGGCCCAGCTGCGCGAGCGCATCGAGCTGGTCACCCATTACGGCAGCTTCCGCCCGGGCCAGGTATTCAGCGATGCATTGCGTGATGGTGGCCGCGGCCCGCAGATGATCGTGGTGCCCCACGGCGGCTTCCAGATGGGCGCGGCCGAAGGCGAGATCGGGGCCAGCGATGCGGAGAAGCCCGCGCACTACGTACGCTTCGACCGCGGTTTTGCGATGGCCATGACCGAGGTCACCGTCGCCGACTTCCGCCGCTACGTGCAGGCCAGCAAGGCGCGCCCGCGCGCCACCCGGCGTGGGCATTCCACGGTGTACGACGAGCGCAGCGGCAACTTCATGCTGCGCAGCGGGGTGGACTGGCAGTCCGGCTACGATGGCAGCCTGGCCATGGCCAATGCGCCGGTCATGCACGTCAGCGTGCGCGACGCCGAGCACTACGCCATGTGGCTGACCGAGCAGACCGGACGCTATTACCGGCTGCCCAGTGAAGCCGAATTCGAATATGCCCTGCGCGCCGGTACCAGCGGGCGCTACCCCTGGGGCGATGAAGGCACCCCGCCCAAGGGCTCGGGCAACTTCACCGGCGGCGACGATGTCTCGCCGTCCGGGCGACGCTGGTTCAATGCCTTCGTCGGCTATGGCGATGGCTGGTGGGGCCCCGCGCCGGTGGGCACGTTCGAGCCCAACGCGTTCGGCCTGCACGACATGGCCGGCAACCTCAGCGAATGGGTGGCCGACTGCTGGCACGCCAGCTACCGGCGTGCCCCGGCCGACGGCGCGGCCTGGTTCAATCCCGGCTGCCGGCAGCGGGTGATCCGCGGCGGCAACTGGGCCAACGCGCCCGAACAGACCCGTGCGGCCTGGCGGCAGTCGCAGGATTCAGACACCACCAACGCGCGGATCGGCTTCCGCCTGGTGCGTGGTATCTGACTTCACACGGCACAGGGGTAGGATGGCCCCAGCGCCGGCCAGGGTGAGCCGGCTCCTTCAGGAATCACGACCATGCGCAGCGATCCGTTTGGGGGGCAGTCGCAGCAACGCGGCCGGCGACCGGGCCTGTTCGGCAACATCCGGTGGTGGGTGCTGCTGGCGTTTGCCGGCTACGCTGCGTACTACTGGTTTTCCAACCGCAGCGTTGACCCGTACACCGGCGAAAGCGTGCTGATCGACAGTTCGCTCGATGCCAGCCAGGAAAAGGCGCTGGGCCTGCAGGCCTACCAGGAGATCCTGGCGCAGGAGCGCCCGCTGGACCCCAACGCGCAGATCTCGCAGGACGTGCGCGCGATTGCCGAACAACTGATCCGCAAGGTGGATGTGGTGGAAACCGCGCTGGCCGAAGAGCACGGTCTGAAGCCGGCGCATTTCTCGCGCGATTTCGAGTGGGAAGTGAACGTCATCCAGTCTGACCAGGCCAATGCGTTCTGCCTGCCCGGCGGCAAGATGGCGGTGTACACCGGGCTGGTGCCGGTGGCGCGCACGCGCGATGCGATGGCGGTGGTGATGGGGCATGAAATCGCACACGCCTTGTTGCGGCATGGTGCGCAGCGCATGGCGCAGCAGAAGATGACCCAGATCGGGCAGATGGCTGGCGCGGCCAGCGGCATGGATGCATCGCAGCAGCAGATGGTGATGTCCGCGCTGGGCTATGGGTATCTGTTGCCATATGCGCGCAGCCATGAAACGCAGGCGGATGAAGTGGGGCTGATGCTGGCTGCGGCGGCGTGCTTCGACCCGCGCGAGGCGGTGCCGTTGTGGGAACGCATGGGGCAGGCCAGTGGCGGGCAGGCTCCGCCGGAGTTTTCCTCCACGCATCCCAATCCCGGCACACGGATCCAGAACCTGCAGGCATTGATGCCGAAGGCGATGGAGTACCGGGCGCGGTACTGTGAAACCGCAGGCGGCGGATGACCGGTTCCGTTGGAAACGCAGGGCGGGGATACCCGTAGAGGCCCCCCCCCCCGGGGGTGGCGGGGGCGGGG
>JAEXNZ010000539.1 GCA_023439425.1 Pseudomonadota bacterium | reverse complement strand
GTCCACGTTCCCGCTGGCGCTGACGCTTATTAATTTGAGGACGCGGACGCCGGCCGGGTCGGCGGCGCTGTCGGGGTTCATGCAGGGGGTGGGCTACAGTTTCAGCTGCATCGGGCCGCTGTTGTTTGGGTGGCTGCATGAAATGAGCGGTGGGTGGGTATTGCCGTTCGGGTTCCTTGGGGTGTGTTTGTGCGTGTTGTTGGGTGCGTCGTGGGTGGCGTGCAAGCCGCAGAAGCTTGAGGATCATTGGTGAGGGGCAGCCACGCAGGGCGTGGCTCTACGGGTTGCAGGACTCCGTAGGTACCACGCCCTGCGTGGTACGCACTTCGCGCGAACCCGCGTACACACACCGTAGGCACCACCTGACGTAGCGTGTCGGAAACTGACCTGGATGGCGGGTCAGTGACCCGGACCCGTGGGAGCGGTCCGGTCTTGCTGAACAGTTTCAGGGTGGGCAGACCCCCGGAACAGCGCCGTGGCGGCGGCCGGAAGGTCTTGGTAATCAACAACTTGACCAGTGTTCTGCGACCGATGGCCGGTTCGCGGACTACCTTCCGTGTGTTAACGATTTGTGGACATATGAGAAATCGGGCACGATTGGCATGTGATGTGCGTCACATTTTTCGCACACCGACATTTTTGAAAGGACGCTCTGGGGGCTCCATGTACAACCACCGGCCGCTGACGCTTGCCGTCAGCCTGGCATGCGCCACGCTTTGCCTTTCCGCCACCGCTTCGGCTGCCACGCGCGCCGAACATCTGGCCGAAATCAGCCAGTACCGCGACCAGGCCCATTGGCTGGACGCATTGGCGGCAATCGAACGCGCCCAGGCTGAGATTCCGAACGACGACCTGCTGTTCCGCCTGCAGGTGCTGACCTTGGCGGACGTCGGCAACGCGCACCGTGCCTGGCAGTTGTACCAGCAACGCCCGGAGCTGTTCGACGACGCGCAGAAGCAGCGCTTCGAGGCCGACTACCTGGCCAAGCGGGTGGGCTGGAGCCTGGCCTACGCGACCAGCGAAGACACCCGTCTGGACGAAGCCGAAGCGGCGCTGGCGCAGATGGACCGCATGCTGCAGCGTGACGGCCTGACCGCTGCGACCGCGCCGCTGCGCGTGCGCTACGACCGCCTGATCCTGCTCAATCGCCTGAGCCGCCATGCCCAGGTGCGCGACGAGTACCGCGCCCTGCTGGCCGAAGGCCACCCGGTGCCGGACTACGTGAAAGCGGCGGTCGGCGATTCGCTGATGGCCACCCAGCACCCGGCCGAAGCCATTCCGGTGCTGGAGGCGGCGTTGAAAGCCGATCCCAGCCAGAGTGAGGTGCACTCGGAACTGGCTTACGCCTATCTGGAAGACGAACAGCCCTACGAAGCGATCAACCTGCTGAAGAAGTGGAGCGCGGCCGAACCGGCCTGGCGCTGGGCCAACGGCGCGCGTGCGCCCTATGCCAACTGGCCGCGCTATGAAGCTGACCTCAACCTGGCGATGGTGCGCGCCTACACCGGCGACCTGCCCACCGCACAGCGCGACCTCGAAGCGATGGTGGAAATCGCCCCGGGTAACGGCGGTACGCAGTCTTCGCTGGGCAATGTCTACATGATGCGCGGCTGGCCGCGCCGGGGGCTGGAACGCTACGGCATGGCCACCACGCTGGACCCGCGCGACGTGTCCGCCCGCATCGGCCAGATCGATGCGTACGTGGAACTGCAGCGCGACGACCTGGCGCGGCCGATCCACGATTCGCTGCTGGAGGCCTACCCCAACCAGCCTTCCGTACAGCGCATGGACCGTGCCTGGCGCGCGCACCGCGGCTGGCAGCTGCATGCCTATGCCGAAGGCGGCCGCAGCGAAGGCGGTGGTGGCGCGTCGCCACTGGGCAACAACGACGGCCGTTACGGCGTGGAAGTGCAGTCACCGATTCTGGACGACCGCTGGCGCTTGGTGGCCTTTGCCGACCGCCGCAGCGTGGATTTCCAGGACCAGACCATCAACCCGCTGCGGCTGGGTGCCGGTACCCGCTACCGCTTCGGCCAGCTGGACGCGGAAGCCTTCGTCAACCGCGCCAACGACCATGTCGGTGACACCGGCCTGAGCGGCGGCATCGGCTGGCAGTTCAACGACCGCTGGCACGCCGGCATCACCGCCGCGCGCAACGACGCCGACGCCTCGATGCAGGCGCGCGTGGCCGGCATCACCGCCGACAGCGTGGCGGTGGCGGTGGATTACCACCGCAACGAGCGCTTCCAGTGGAGCATCGGCGGCAGCCAGTATCGCTACGACGACGGCAATCGCCGCGACACCGTCACCAGCAGCATCCAGCAGCGCCTGCTGACCCGCCCCACCCTGCAGCTGGATGGCCTGGGCAGCGTGTACGCCAGCCGCGGCAGCCTGGACGACGTGCCCTACTTCAACCCGTCCGAAGACCGTTCGGTGGAAATCGGACTGCGTGTGGACCAGCAGCTGTGGCGGCATTACGAGCGCCACTTCCGGCATCGCCTGACCGTGTCGTTGGGCAATTACTGGCAGCAGGGCTACGGCAGCGCGCTGATTCCTTCGGCCGAATACCGGCACGAATGGCAGCTGGCCGACGGCCGCATTTTCGAATATGGCGTGAGCTGGTCGCGACCGGTCTACGACGGACAACGTGAACGACACATCGGCTTCGACGCCGGTCTGCGCTGGGGGCAATGAGATGCGACACATGGACTTGAAGCGCTTCATCAGCATCACCCTGCTGGCCCTGCTGGCGGTACTGGGCAGCGCACAGGCACAACCGGTGCCGGCGCAGCTGCCGGCCCGCGTGCTGGATTCGGCCGACAACGGCCTGCTGGTGCTCAGCTACCACGACGTGCGCGACGATGTAGCGGTGAAGGGCGACCCCGACGCGTATGCGGTGAGCACGCAGAACTTCGCTGCCCACCTGGACTGGCTGTCGGCGCATGGCTACCACCCGGTGTCGCTGTCGCAGCTGATCACCGCTTCGCAGGGCGGCACCCCGCTGCCGCCGAAGCCGGTGCTGCTGACCTTCGATGACGGCCTGCGCAGCGTGTACACCAAGGTGTTCCCGCTGCTGCGCGCCTACAACTACCCGGCGCTGGTGGCGGTGATCACCGACTACGTGGACATGGCCCCAGGCCGCACCATCGATTATGGCTATCGTCCGTTCGGGCATGACGACTTCCTGACCTGGGCGCAGCTTCGCGAGATGCAGCGCAGCGGCCTGGTGGAACTGGCCAGCCACACCGACAACCAGCACCACGGCGTGCAGTCCAATCCGCAGGGCAACCAGACCCCGGCGGTGATCACCCGTACCTACTTCCCGACCACCGGGCAGTACGAGACCGCGCAGCAGTATGAGAACCGCCTGCGCACCGACTTGGCGCTGAGCGTGAAGCGCATCCGCGACAACGTCGGCGTGAGCCCGAAGGCGATTGTGTGGCCGTATGCGGCTTACAACAGCCTGAGCAACAAGATCGCCGAAGATCTGGGCATGCCGGTGTCGTTCGACCTGGAAGGCCGCAGCACCCCGGTCACCCGTGACCTGCACGGGCTGGCACGCCTGCTGGTGACCGGCAATCCGACCGTGACCAACATCGCCTACGAACTGCGCCGCGACGTGGAACGCGATGGCGTGCGCGCCCTGCAGATCGACCTGGACGCGGTGTATGACGCCGACCCGGTGCAACAGGGCAAGAACCTGGATGCGCTGATCGAACGCGTGAAAACCGTGGGCCCGACCCACGTGTTCCTGCAGGCCTTTGCCGACCCGGACGGCAACGGCTCGGCTGATGCGCTGTACTACCCAAACCGGCACCTGCCGATGCGCGCGGACCTGTTCAACCGCGTGGCGTGGCAGCTGAAGACCCGCGCCGGCGTGAAGGTGTATGCGTGGCTGCCGGTGCTGGGCTTCGAACTGAAGGACCCGGCGATCCGCAAGGCGCTGGCGATTGAAAGCCCGGAGAGTGACGGCATCTTCCGCCTGGACTTCACCAATCCGAAGGTGCGTCACATCATTGACGACATCTATGAAGACCTGGCGATCAACTCGTACTTCGAGGGCCTGCTGTTCCACGACGACGCCTACATCCGCGATACCGAACTGGGCAACCTGCCGCAGGAAGGTGCCGATGGCGCACGCACCCAGGCGCTGATCGACTTCACCCTGGAACTGCGCAACGCCGCGCAGCGCTGGCGGCCGAAGCTGGCCACGGTGCGCAACCTGTACGCGCAACCCGTGTTGCAGCCGCAAAGCGCGAGCTGGTTCGCGCAGCGCTTGGACCTGTTCAACAAGGCGTATGACCACACTGCGCTGATGGCGATGCCGTGGATGGAAGGCAGCCGCAATCCGGAGAAGTGGCTGGACCGGCTGGTGGTGGCAGTGCGCGAACACGACCCGCAGCTGAGCCAGACCATGTTCGAACTGCAGACCGTGGACTGGCGCACCCAGAAGGCCATTCCGGGCGAGCGCCTGCGCGCGCAGATCCGCCGGCTGCAGGCGCAGGGCGTGCGCCATTTCGCCTGGTACCCGGACGATTTCATCGCCGGCAAACCGTCGACCAAGGACGCGCGTGCGGCGATGTCGACGCGCAACTTCCCGTACCCGGAGAAGTGAGGCCCCGCCATGCATCCCTTCGTCTATCTCCTGTTCCAGTTCGCCTTCTTCTATCCGAT
This sequence comes from Pseudomonadota bacterium, assembly GCA_023439425.1. GTDB lineage: Bacteria > Pseudomonadota > Gammaproteobacteria > Xanthomonadales > Xanthomonadaceae > Stenotrophomonas. The sequence goes on along the minus strand of JAEXNZ010000539.1, from coordinate 1,257 downwards.
GGTGATGGCGTTCTTCTGGATGTCCGGCGGGCTGTATTACTTCTTCCGCCGCGAGCGCAAAGCGCGTGACCGCGACAACCCGCCGCCGATGGATCACTATCCGTTCGCGTCGATCCTGATTCCCTGCCACAACGAATCGGACAATCTGGAAGACACCCTGGGCGCGGCACTGGCGCAGAAGTACCCGGACTTCGAAGTGATTGCCATCAACGATGGCAGCCGCGACGACACCGGCGCGCGCCTGGACGTGCTGGCGGCGCAGCACCCGCGGCTGCGCGTGGTGCACCTGGACCGCAACCTGGGCAAGGCCAATGCGCTGCGCATGGGCGCGCTGGCGGCGCGTTCGGAATACCTGATCTGCATTGACGGCGACGCCATGCTGGAGGAGTACGCCACCCATTGGATGGTGTGGCATCTGACCAGCGGCCCGCGCGTGGGTGCGGTGACCGGCAATCCGCGCATCCGCAACCGCTCCACCCTGCTGGGCCGCCTGCAGGTGGCCGAGTTCTCGTCGATCATCGGCATGATCAAGCGCGCGCAGCGTGTGTACGGGCGCATCTTCACGATTTCCGGGGTGATTGCCGGCTTCCGCCGCACCGCCCTGCACCGCATCGGCTACTGGGCCGACGACATGGTGACCGAGGACATCGACATCAGCTGGCGCCTGCAGCTGGACCATTGGGACATCCGTTACGAGCCCAATGCGCTGTGCTTCATCCTGATGCCGGAAACCCTGAAGGGTCTGTGGCGGCAGCGCCTGCGCTGGGCCCAGGGCGGCGTGGAGGTACTGCTGCGACATGGCCGCACGTTGTTCAGCTGGCGCAAGCGGCGCATGTGGGGCGTGCTGCTGGAATACATCCTGAGTGTGTTCTGGGCCTACACCATGCTGGCGATCGTGGTGCTGTGGGTGCTGGGCAAGTTCATGCCGCTGCCCAACGAGCTGTACATCGAAACGCTGCTGCCGCAGTGGCACGGCGTGATTCTGGCGCTGGTGTGCCTGCTGCAGTTTGCCAGCAGCCTGATCATCGACCGCCGTTACGAAACACATATTGGACGCAACTACTTCTGGGTGATCTGGTACCCGATGGCGTACTGGCTCATCAGTCTGTTCACGACCCTGGTGGCCCTGCCCAAGACGCTGTTCAAGCGCCGTGGCAAGCGGGCTGTGTGGGTCAGTCCTGACCGGGGAATCAAATGAACGCCAAACCGAAATCCACTCGTCGTTTCGACTCGCGGCTGATCCGCAAGTCGCGCAAC
>JAEXNZ010000487.1 GCA_023439425.1 Pseudomonadota bacterium | reverse complement strand
GCTTGCCAGTGGACAGGTCCATCACCGTGTCCGCGCCCCAGCGAATGGCCCACACCCGCTTCTCAACTTCTTCGGCAATGCCCGAAGACACCGCGCTGTTGCCGATGTTGGCATTGACCTTGGTCAGGAAGTTGCGCCCGATGATCATCGGTTCGAGTTCGGGATGGTTGATGTTGCATGGCAGGACCGCACGACCGCGCGCGATCTCCTCGCGCACGAATTCCGGCGTGATCCGTGCAGGCAGCGACGCGCCGAACGACTGCCCCGGATGCTGGCGGCGCAGCGCCGCATCGGCGACCTCTTCCAGCCGCTGGTTCTCACGGATGGCAACAAACTCCATTTCCGGCGTGATGATGCCGCGTCGCGCGTAGTGCATCTGGGTGACGTTCATGCCGGGCAGTGCGCGCCGCGGCGTAGTGCGGGCCGGGAAGCGCACCGCGTCCAGACGTGCATCCAGCACGCGCGACTGGCCGAAGGCCGAGCTCAGCCTGTCCAGCGTCACGCTGTCGCCCCGCTCCGCCACCCAGCCAGCGCGCAGCGCGGCCAGACCGTTCGACAGGTCGATGTGTGCGTGCGGGTCCGTATACGGCCCGGAGGTGTCATACACCGTGAGGGGCGCGTTCTCTCCGCCGCCAAAGCCCGTGGGCGTGCATGTTTGTGCGATTTCGCGCATCGGCACCTGCAGGTCCGGCCGCGAGCCGGGCACGTGGACCTTGCGCGAGCCGGAGATCGGCTGGGTGACCGATTCGGAAAGCGCCTGGGTCTGCTGCTGAAGGGGGGATGGTTGTGCGTTCATGGGCCTCGTCCGGATCTGTTTCCACGCGGGAATGCGCGGAAAGGACGAAGCGGCGGCGCACGGCCAACGCAACGCGGACGGTCTTTGGGTACGGCAACCCTACGGCGCGATGCATCGGCAGATACGAAGCTTCCCTACGCCGGTATGAGCCGGATCAGGTTCGATGGGACTGTCTCAACCGTGGCCGGATGGCCGCGGTACCCCCGCTTCAGGGCGTATTGGACCACACCTGCCCGGCGACGTGAACAGGCCGCTGACGTGCGGCTGGCTAGACTGCCAGCGCCCGCCCGGACGCGGCGGCCTGCTTTCCGCACGGAGATTCCGCCATGGTGTTCCGCATCTCCATCGCTTTGGTGCTTGCGCTCGTTCTGCTTGCCGGCCTGCTGCCCGGCCCCTTCAATGACGTGGTGCAGGGCGGCGTGGCGCAGATCATCAAGAGTGCCGGCTGGCTGTATCTACTGATCGTGTTCATCACCCTCTCCTTCCTCATGTACCTGGCGTTCGGGCGGCTCGGCTCGCTGCGCATTGGCGGTGAGGATGCCGAACCCGAATTCTCCAACGCCAGCTGGATGTCGATGCTGTTTGCCGCCGGCATGGGCATCGGCCTGGTGTTCTGGGGTGCGGCCGAGCCGATCTCACATTTCGTCAAACCGCCTGAGGGCTTGCCACCGCAGAGCATGGAATCGGCACGCGCGTCGATGCGCTACGCGTTCTTCCACTGGGGTCTGCATCCGTGGGCGATCTACGCGCTGATCGGACTGGCGATGGCGTGGTTCCAGTTCAACCGCAACGGGCGCGGCCGCATCAGTGATCTGCTGCAGCCGCTGATTGGCGCGCACCATCGTGGCTGGATCGGCACCGTGGTCGATGTGGCGGCGGTGGTGGCGACGGCGATTGGCGTGGCCACCACGCTGGGCTTCGGCACCGTGCAGATCGCCGCCGGGCTGGAGCGCGTCTTCGGCATCACCGCCTCGCCGGGGGTGCAGTTGACGGTGATCGCAGTGGCGTTCCTGCTGTACATGGCCTCCACCACCACCGGTGTGCACCGGGGCATCAAGTGGCTGTCCAACATCAACCTGGCACTGGCCGCCGCGTTGCTGGCACTGGTACTGGTGTTGGGGCCTACCGGCTTCATCTTCGACACCTTCACCACCACGGTGGGTTCCTATCTGAACCAGCTGGTGACCATGAGCCTGCGCATGTCGCCGTTCTCAGGCAGCACCTGGGTAGCAGACTGGACCATCTTCTACTGGGCATGGTGGATCGCCTGGGCCCCGTTCGTGGGCTCGTTCATTGCCCGAGTCTCACTGGGTCGCAGCATCCGCGAGTTCGTACTGGGCGTGGTGATCGCGCCGAGCATTCTGGGCTTCCTGTGGTTCTCGGTGTTCGGCGGCACCGCGCTGTGGTCACAGATCTTCGGCCATGTGGATCTGGCGCAGGCGCTGAGCAATGGCTACGAAACCGTGCTGTTCACCATGTTCGACAGCCTGCCGATGCCGGCGGTGCTGTCGGTGGTGGCGTTGATTCTGCTGATGATCTTCTTTGTGACTTCAGCCGATTCTGCGGTGCTGGTGCTGGCGACGTTGTCGACGGATGAGGCGGGTGATCCGCCGTTGTCGCGCAAGATCACGTGGGGCGTTTGTATCGCCTTGATTGCCGGTGCGCTGTTGTTGGCGGGCGGACTGGATGCGCTGCAGGGAATGATCACCATCAGCGCCCTGCCCTTTGCAATCCTGATGCTGCTGGTGATGGTGTCGCTGTATCGCGTGTTGGATATGGAATACAACCTGCAGCGGCGTCGTGCGCAGCGCGCGCGGCGGATGATGGACGCGTGGATCGAACGCGAGATTGCCGCGCAGGAAGAAACGCGCGATGAGGCGGCGCGCGCGGATTCGTGAGGGTGTTTTGGGTCCGCATCACGCGATCCATCGGGGGCAACCGACGGGTAGCCCCCGTAGGGACACGCCATGCGTGTCCTCGGGATCTCAGGCCGTTAAACGACACGCATGGCGTGTCGCTACGCGGCCGCGATCAATACCCCGCAGCCTGTCCATCCTTGCGGCTCTCGGAAGCACCGTAATACACCCCGGTTTCCGGATCGCGCAGGATGGCCTGATAGCCGCCGTACGGGCCGTCGGCGAAGGTCACCTTGTGACCCTTGCGCATCAGTGCGCGCACGGTTTCATACGGGAAGCCGGTTTCCAGATTGATTTCGCCGCCATCGCTCATCGCCGTGGCCTGGCCGGTCGGTTCGGTTGAACCTTCGTGCTGGATGCGCGGTGCGTCGCCCGCTTCCTGCAGGTTCATGCCGAAGTCGACCATGTTCATCACGATCTGCGCGTGACCCTGCGGCTGCATCGCGCCACCCATCACGCCGAAGCTCATCCACGGTTTGCCGTCCTTGGTCACGAAGCCCGGAATGATGGTCTGGAACGGACGCTTGCCAGGTGCATAACCGTTCGGATGATCCTTCTGAAGCACGAACATCTCGCCACGGTCCTGCAGGATGAAGCCCAGGCCCGGCGGGGCCATGCCGCTGCCCATGCCGCGGTAGTTCGACTGGATCAGCGACACCATCATGCCGTCCGCATCGGCCACCGTCATGTAGATGGTGTCGCCTTCCTGCAGCTGCTTCGGCGTGCCCGGCTGCACTTCCTTCAGCGCCTTGTCCATCGAAATCAGCTTGCGACGTTCGGCCGCATATTCCTTCGACACCAGCTTGGCCACCGGAGCCGGATGGAAGGCCGGGTCGGTATAGAAGCGCGCACGATCAGCGAACGCCAGCTTCTTCGCCTCGGTGAACAGATGCACATGTTCGGGCGAGCCGAACGCGATCTTCGAGAAGTCGTAGCCTTCCAGCACATTGAGGATCTGCAGCGCGGCAATGCCCTGGCTGTTCGGCGGCAGCTCCCATACGTCATAGCCACGGTAATTGCTGCTGACCGGATCCACCCACTCGCCATGGTGGCTGGCCATGTCGTCGTAGCTCAGGTAACCACCATTGGCCTTGAAGTAGCTGCCGATGGTACGGGCAATGTCACCCTTGTAGAACGCATCGCGGCCGCCCTGGGCAATCTGCTCCAGCGTGTTGGCCAGGTTCGGGTTCTTCCAAAGCTCGCCCTTGCGCGGGGCGTGGCCGTTGATGGTGAACTGCTCGCTGAACCCCGGGTACTTCGACAGGCGCGGCACCGAACGATCCCAGTAGTACGCGATCACTTCCGCCACCGGATGCCCTTCGCGGGCGTAGCGGATTGCCGGGGCCAGGTTGTCGGCCATCGGCTTGCGGCCAAAGCGCTCATGCAACGCGAACCAGCCATCCACTGCGCCCGGCACCGACACCGGCAGCGGACCGGTCGCCGGAATCTCCTTCAGACCACGGCGCTGGAACTCGGCCAGGGTCAGCGACTTCGGCGAGCGGCCCGAGCCGTTGTAGCCGTACAGCTTCTGCGTCTTCGGGTCCCACACGATCGCGAACAGGTCACCGCCGATGCCATTGCCGGTCGGTTCCATCAGCCCCAGCGCCGCATTGGCGGCAATGGCGGCGTCCATGGCCGAGCCACCGCCCTTCATCACGTCCAGCGCGATCTGGGTCGCCAGCGGCTGCGAGGTCGCGGCCATCGCATGCGGGGCGATCACTTCGGAGCGGGTGGCAAAGTCGCGGCCGGTCACCCGGTCAGCGGCAGTGGACAACGTGGGCAGGGCGCACAGCAGGGCAGCGGCCAGCAGGCCGCGGGCAAGAGGTCGGGACACAAGAGATTCCTGAGGGTGGTTGCCCCTGAATAGTCGCCGCAGCGTGCCCTTACGCACATCCGACAATGGTCATGTACGACACGCGCAGCACACCCGAATCCGCGCGGAAACCTGCCTTCAATACTTGAATCTGCATTCACCGGAACACTTTCACCCGCAACCATCGTTACGCGACAAGGGATTGCGCTGGATACAGGCGAAACTGTTGGAAATTGCGTCCACACGGTTGACACCGCCAAAAGCGCTGTGGTTTTCTCGATCACATGTTGCGACGCCACACGCCCATCCGCGAATCCATCGAGCACGCCAGCCCTGGCGCGGCCTCGATCCGTTCGCTCCTTGTACTCGTACTTATTACCCAGCCCACAGGTGCGGGACGGATCGGCGTGTAAGCAGTACAGCCAGCAATCCATCAGAACCCGCACCGGTCCCGGCGCGGGTTTTTTCGTTTCAGAACCCTTCGTTTTTGTTTCCCCCTCCCAAAGGACCACCCCGATGAGCACCAACGACCTGCCCCAGATCAAGATCGCTGTAGTCGGCTACGGCAGCCAGGGCCGCGCCCACGCACTGAACCTGCGTGAATCCGGCTTCGACGTGGTGATTGGCCTGCGTCCGGGCGGTCCGACCGAGGTCAAGGCACAGGCCGACGGCTTCACCGTGAAGGCCCCGGCCGATGCGGTCAAAGACGCTGACCTGGTCGCCGTGCTGACCCCGGACATGGTGCAGAAGAAGCTGTACGAAGAGGTGCTGGCCCCGAACATGAAACAGGGTGCGGTGCTGCTCTTCGCACACGGCCTGAACGTGCACTTCAACATGATCGCCCCGCGCGACGACCTGGACGTGGTGCTGGTCGCCCCCAAGGGCCCGGGCGCGCTGGTCCGCCGCGAGTACGAGATCGGCCGTGGTGTGCCGTGCATCTGGGCGGTGTACCAGGACAAGAGCGGCAAGGCCGCCGAGTACGCGCTGGCCTATGCGGCAGGCCTGGGCGGCGCACGCGCCAACCTGATCCAGACCACCTTCAAGGAAGAAACCGAAACCGATCTGTTCGGCGAGCAGGCCGTGCTGTGCGGCGGTGCGTCGGCGCTGGTCCAGGCTGGCTTTGAAACCCTGGTCGAAGCCGGTTACCAGCCGGAGATCGCCTACTACGAAGTGCTGCACGAACTGAAGCTGATCGTCGACCTGTTCTACGAAGGCGGCATCACCCGCATGCTGGAATTCATCTCCGAAACCGCCCAGTACGGCGACTACGTCAGCGGCCCGCGGGTGATCGATGCCGGCACCAAGGAGCGCATGAAGGCGGTGCTGGCCGACATCCAGGACGGCACCTTCACCAAGAACTGGGTCGCCGAGTACGAAGCGGGCCTGCCGAACTACAACAAGTTCAAGCAGGCCGACCTGGAACACCCGATTGAAAAGGTAGGCAAGGAACTGCGCGCCAAGATGGTCTGGTTGCAAAGTCAAGCCGCGTAACCGCGCGGCCTCCCCCACCGCTTCAGAAAGGTTCCCCGCATGAACACCTCCGCACACAGCAGCGCGCCCCGCAACGGCGCACGCTGGTTGACGCAGGCCCTGGAAGCCGAAGGCGTGGACACGCTGTTCGGCTATCCGGGCGGCACCATCATGCCCTTCTACGACGCCCTGGTGGATTCCAGGCTCAAACACATCCTGGTACGTCACGAACAAGGTGCGGCGCTGGCCGCCAACGGCTACGCCCGCGCCAGCGGCAAGGTCGGCGTGTGCGTGGCCACCTCCGGCCCCGGCGCGTCCAACCTGGTTACCGGCATTGCCGACGCCATGCTCGATTCGGTGCCGATGGTCTGCATCACCGGCCAGGTCGCCACCCCGCTGCTGGGCACCGACGCGTTCCAGGAACTGGACGTGTTCGGCCTGACCTTGCCGATCGTCAAACACAGCTGGCTGGTGCGCTCGGTCGATGACCTGCCCCGCGTGGTCCGCGAGGCCTTCCGCATTGCCCGCGAAGGCCGTCCCGGTCCGGTGCTGATCGATCTGCCCAAGGATGTGCAGGTGGCCGATGCCAGCCACCTGCCGGTGCATGTCCCCGAAACCGTGAACCCGCCGGTCGCACCGCGCAACGAAGCTCTGGCTGAGGCGCTGGCCGCCATTGCCGCGGCCGAGAAGCCGGTGATCTACGGCGGCGGCGGCATCGCGCTGGGCGATGCGGTCGAGGACTTCCGCACCTTCGTCGACACCACCGCCATTCCCACCGTGCTGACCCTGCGCGGCCTGGGCGCGCTGCCGGCGCAGCATCCGCATTACCTGGGCATGCTGGGCATGCACGGCACCCGCGCCGCCAACATGGCAGTACAGGAAAGTGACCTGCTGGTGGTGGTGGGTGCCCGCTTCGACGATCGCGCCACCGGCAAGCTGGCCGAATTCGCACCGTTCGCGCGCGTGATCCATATCGACGCCGATGCGTATGAGATTTCCAAGTTACGCAGCGCTGACGTCGCCGTTCCGGGCAATGTCGGCACCGCCCTGCGCACGCTGACCGCCGGCGTGGAAAGCACACCGGCCAGCCAGCAGGCCTGGCGCAAGCGCTGTGCGGGCAACCGCGAACGCTTCGCCGCCCGCTACGATGCACCGGGCACCCATATCTACGCCCCCGCGCTGCTGAAGCGCCTGAGCGAAGTGGCACCGGCCAACGCGATCATCGCCTGCGATGTCGGCCAGCATCAGATGTGGGTGGCCCAGCACTGTCGTTTCAATCATCCGCGCAATCACCTGACCAGTGGCGCACTGGGCACCATGGGCTTCGGTCTGCCGGCGGCGATGGGCGCACAGTTCGCCTGCCCCGACCGCACCGTGGTGCTGGTCTCCGGCGATGGCAGCTTCATGATGAACGTGCAGGAGCTGGCCACCATTGCACGCTGCCAGCTGCCGGTGAAAATCGTGCTGCTGGACAACAGTTCGCTGGGCATGGCGCGGCAGTGGCAGGAACTGTTCTTCGCCGAGCGGTACAGCGAGATCGACCTGTCCGACAACCCGGATTTCGCCGCACTGGCCAAGGTGTTCGGTATTCCGGCCACCCGCATCGAAGCGCGCGACGACGTCGAAGGTGGCCTGGCCGCACTGCTGGCCGAGCCGGGCCCGGCCCTGCTGCACGTGGCCATTGATGCCCGCGCCAATGTCTGGCCGCTGGTTCCGCCCAACAATGCCAACAGCACCATGCTGGACAGCAACCCCGCTCACCAGACCCAGGAGATTCCCAATGCAATACCGGCTTGACCTGGTGCTGGTTCCCGCCGAGGGCGCGCTGCTGCGCGTGATCGGCATGGCCGAACGCCGCGGCTTTGCGCCGCGCGCGATCGCCGGCGCGCCCAATGCCGCCGACGATGGCCGCTGGCACCTGCAGCTGGTGGTGGACGGCAGCCGTCCGCCGGAAACGCTGTGCCGCCAGATCGAGAAGATCTATGACTGTGTGTCAGTGCGGATCAGTGCGCTGGGGGAGAGCAATGCGGTCTAGCCGCGCCCCGCAGGAACCGGATGTAGGCGACGTAAGCGTCGCCGACGTGCTGGCCGCGCAGGCGCGGCTGCGTCGGTTCCTGCCGCCTACACCGCTGCACTATGCCGAGCGGTTTGGCACCTGGCTGAAGCTGGAGAACCTGCAGCGCACCGGTTCCTACAAGGTGCGCGGTGCGTTGAACGCGCTGCTGGCCGGGCGCGAGCGCGGCGACGAGCGGCCGGTGATCTGCGCCTCGGCCGGCAATCATGCGCAGGGCGTGGCGTGGTCCGCCTATCGCCTGAATATTCCGGCGATCACGGTGATGCCGCATGGCGCGCCGGCGACCAAGATCGCAGGCGTTGCGCACTGGGGGGCTACGGTCCGCCAGCACGGCAACAGCTATGACGAGGCCTACGCGTTTGCCCGGCAGTTGGCCGAACAGAACGACTATCGCTTCCTGTCGGCATTCGACGATGCCGACGTGATCGCCGGCCAGGGCACGCTGGGCATCGAACTGGCCGCGCATGCGCCTGACGTGGTGATTGTGCCGATCGGCGGCGGTGGCCTGGCTTCGGGCGTGGCGCTGGCGCTGAAGTCGCAGGGCGTGCGCATTGTCGGGGCCCAGGTCGAAGGCGTGGATTCCATGGCCCGTGCCATCCAGGGCGACGTGCGCGAGATTGCGCCCGTGGCCACCCTGGCTGACGGCGTCAAGGTAAAGATTCCCGGCTTCCTGACCCGTCGCCTGTGCAGCGCGCTGCTGGATGACGTAGTGATCGTGCGCGAGGCCGAGCTGCGCGAAACCCTGGTGCGACTGGCGCTGGAAGAACATGTCATTGCCGAAGGCGCCGGTGCACTGGCCCTGGCCGCCGGCCGCCGCGTGGCCGGAAAGCGCAAGTGCGCGGTGGTGTCCGGCGGCAATATTGATGCGGCTGTACTTGCTCAGTTGCTGTGCGACGTGCGCCCACGCGCGCCGCGCAAGCCGCGACGGCGCAGCAGCGAGCGCCCACGACTATCGAGCGGGTCGGACCGCGAA
>JAEXNZ010000405.1 GCA_023439425.1 Pseudomonadota bacterium | reverse complement strand
CGTCCGCCCACCGCGGTGTTCGCCAGCAACGACGATATGGGCGCGGCCGTCATCTCGGTCGCGCACCGACGCGGCCTTGATGTGCCGCGCGACCTGTCGGTGGTGGGCTTCGATGACAGTTCGGCCGCGACCACAGTGTGGCCGGAGCTGACCACGGTGCAGCAGCCGATCGGTGCCATGGCCGATGCCGCGCTTGAACTCCTGCTGCGCAGCATACGGCGCAAGGACGAAACGCCCCTCGCGCTGACCGACCACCTGGTCCCGCACCGTCTTGTGGTGCGGGATTCGGTGGCGAGGCCGCCGAAGCGTCGATAGCGCTACGGGCATGGTCACTTGCCCGGGCACGCAACCGTGACTTCGGCTTCGTTCAACGCCCCCAGGGCCACGCGCGAGACGGACACCGTCATTGCCCCGGCGGTGCCCAGCGACCAGGGCCGGTCCAGCTTGCTGACATCCGCGCCTGCGGCGGTCAGGCATTTCAACGGAATGCCCACCCGCTTCCATTCACCCCCCGGCAGTGCCGCCAGGGTCGGACCCACCTCTACACGGGCCGAACAGCCGGTGCCGCAGCCGACCGCCAGCCACGCCTTGTCCTTCGGCGCGGCGTCAACGCGCAGCGTGGTCAGCAGCATCAGGTCACCGTTGCTTTCGCGCTGAACGTCCAGCGGCGTATGCGACTGCAGCGCAACGGTGGCTTCGCCCTTGCCCGACCAGGCCAGACGGCGCCCGTCTTCCTGTGCGAGGTGATCAACCCCGGTGACCTTCAACAGATCGCCGTCGAGGGATTCGGGCACTTTGGTGACGGTCACGCCCTGCCCCGTCGGGTTTTCCAATCGAAGGGCAATACCGGAACCGGCGTCGCCGCGCGCGAAGTACACGCCCACCGCACCTTCGTTGCCGGTCACGCCCGATTCCTCCGGCAGTGCCGCCAGATCGCCCTTGTCGGCATAGGTCAGGCCGTAACCAAAGGCAAACTGCGGGTTGTAGTCCTTCTGTCCGACATTGTTGGCGTACTGGGTCGCGGTGCGCGGCCAGCTGAAACTCAGCTTGCCCTTGAAGTCGTGCTGCACGCTGCCATCCGGCTTGCGCAGCAGTACGTCCGCAATGCCTGCACCTTCCGAACCTGGCAGCCAGGCGGCGACGAAGGCATCGGACGCGTTGATCTCACGATTCACCCACAGCGGGCGACCACTCAGGAACACCGCCACCACCGGAATGCCATCCGCCTTCAAACGCTTGAGCAGTTCCAGGTCTGCATCATCGCCCGGCTTGTAGGCCAGCGTGGGCAGGTCACCCTGGAACTCGGCATAGGGATTCTCGCCGAACACAACCACGGCCACATCCGGCTTGGTGGTGTACTTGCCGTCCACCGCCAGCACTGTCTCACCACCCGCCGCTTTGACCTGCTTCGCGATACCTTCGTAGATGGTGTCTGCGTTGGGGAAGTCCTTGCGGGTGGTGCCGGTGCCCTGCCAGTTCAGCGTCCAGCCGCCTGCCTGCTTGCCCACATCATTGGCCCCATCGCCGGCCACCAGAATGCGCTGCTTCGGCGCGAGCGGCAGCACGCCGCCCTGATTCTTCAGCAGCACCAGCGATTCGCGCACTGCCTGCCGCGCAACTTCACGATGTTCCGGCGCACCGATCAGCGCAAACTGTCCGCCCACCGCACGTGTCGACGGCTTGCCCGCTTCGAACAGGCCCAGGCGCATCTTTACTCGGAGAATGCGCCGCACCGCTTCGTCCAACCGCTCCTGGCTGATGGTGCCGTCCTTGACTGCCGCCAGCGTGGTTTCGTAGAAGCCTTTCCAGCTGTCCGAGGCCATCGCCATGTCCAGGCCGGCGTTGATCGTGGCCGGGCAGTCGGTGGTGGTGCAGCCTTTCACCTGGCCATGGCCGTTCCAGTCGCCGACCACGAAGCCACCGAAGTTCATCCGGCCTTTCAGTGCGTCGGTCAGGTACGGCTTGTGCCCGTGCATCTTCTCGCCGTTGACGCTGTTGAACGAGGCCATCGCGGTCTGCGCACCGGCTTCAATCGCTGGCGGATAGCCGGCGTTATGGATGCGCACCAGTTCGGCTTCGCTGATCTTCGTATCGCCCTGGTCCTTGCCGTCGGTAGTACCGCCGTCGCCGAGGAAGTGCTTGACCGAGGCGATCACATGCCGGCCATCCAGGAACTCTGGCGAACCGACCTTGCCCTGCAGGCCTTCGACCATCCGGCCGGAGTAGCTGGCCACGATATCCGGGGATTCGGAATAGCCCTCGTACGTGCGACCCCAGCGGTCGTCCTGCGGTACCGCCACGGTCGGGGCGAAGGTCCACTCCATGCCGGTGGCACGGGTTTCCAGCGCGGTGATTTCGCCGATGCGATGCAGCAGGTCCGGATTGCGCGCCGCGCCCAGGCCGATGTTGTGCGGGAACAACGTGGCCCCGACGATGTTGCTCTGCCCGTGCACGGCATCGATGCCGAACAGCACCGGAATCGCCTTGCCGCCCTGCGAGGTGTCCATGGACGCCTCATAGAAGGCGTCGGCCAGCGCCAGCCACTCGGCCGGCGAGGCATCGTAGCGGCCGCCCGGGTCGGAGTTGCCGCCGGCCAGGATCGAGCCCAGCCGGTACTTGCGCAGATCGTCCGGGGTGATGCTGGCGATATCGCCCTGCACCAGCTGACCCACCTTCTCCTCGACGGTCATGGTCGCCATCAGGTCGGTGATGCGCTTTTCCATCGCGGCATCTTCGGCCAACGGCCAGGTCACCTGCGGCCAGGGGTTGGCATCGGCCTGGGTCGCTGCCGGCACAGCGGCTTTGTCTTCGCCCTTGCAGGCGGCCAGCGCCAGCAGCAGGGCGACAATCAGAACGCCGCTACGGCGCGTCGAGTCGTGGTGAGTCATGGTGGTCATCCTTGTGGGCGCGCTCAGCGCAACAGGTACTGGTTGATCAGGTTCTCGTAACGTTCCTGCTTGCCGCTGATCTGCTTCGGCTCGCCGCCCTTCGCGCCGAGAGCGGCCAGGTCGACAAGGCTGAGTGCGCCACGCTCGAACTGCTGGCCGGCACCGCTGTCGAAGCTGGCGTAACGTTCCTTCCGCCACTGCTCCCACGGCGAATCGTTCAGCAGGCCATGCGCCACTTCCAGCCCGCGTGCGAACGCATCCATGCCGCCGATGTGGGCAATGAACAGATCGTCCAGATCGGTGGACTCGCGACGCACCTTGGCGTCGAAGTTCAAACCACCTTCCAGCCCACCCTGGCGCAGCACCACGAGCATGGCACCAACGGTGTCGTACAGGTCGGGCGGGAACTGGTCGGTATCCCAGCCGTTCTGGGCATTGCCGCGATTGGCGTCGATGCTGCCAAGCAGACCATGGTCGGAGGCCACCTGCAGGTCGTGCTCGAAGGTGTGCCCTGACAACGTCGCATGGTTGGCCTCGATGTTGAGCTTGAAGTCCTTCTCCAGCCCGTGCTCCTTCAGGAAGCCGGCCACGGTGGCACTGTCGAAGTCGTACTGGTGCTTCATCGGCTCCATCGGCTTGGGCTCGATCAGGAAATTGCCCTTCAAACCGATGCTGCGGCCGTAGTCGCGGGCCATGGTGAGGAAGCGGGCGAAGTGGTCGACCTCACGCTTCATCTGGGTGTTCACCAGCGAGGCATAGCCTTCACGGCCACCCCAGAACACATAGTGCTCTCCACCCAGTTCGACGGTGGCTTCCAGCGCGGCCTTCACCTGCACCGCGGCGCGCGCGACCACGGCGAAGTCCGGATTGGTCGAAGCGCCGTTCATGTAGCGCGGGTGCGAGAACAGATTGGCAGTACCCCACAACAGCTTCATGCCGGTGGCGTCCTGGCGGGCCTTTGCCAGGCCGACCATGTGCTTCAGGTTCTTCTCGTACTGTGCCGGGTCGTCAGCATCCGGGGCCAGGTCGATGTCGTGGAAGCACCAGTACGGCACGCCGAGCTTGGTGAAGAACTCGAACGCCGCATCCACCTTGGCTTCGGCACTCGCCATCGGCGAGCTGGATTCCCACGGGAAATGACGGGTGCCCGGGCCGAACGGATCATGCCCGGCGTTGCAGAAGGTATGCCAGTAGCACACTGCGAAACGCAGGTGCTCCTGCATGGTCTTGCCGCCAATGACCTTGCTGGCGTCGTAGACCTTGAACGCCAGCGGATTGTCCGATCCGCGACCTTCGAACGGGATGCGGCCAATGCCGGGGAAGTATTCCTTGGTGCCGATGTAGGGCTGCGTGCTCATGGTGCATGTTCCTTTGGTTATGCGAGGTGTCGCGAAAACTGAGATCAGCCGCGCTGCAGCGGCGTGATGGCGTCGAGGTGGCGCAGATAGCGCGTGTAGGCGCTGGCATAGGCCCGGGTGCGCGCCGGGTCCGGGCGTGCCGAAAGCGATGCTTCCAGCGCGACATGCCGATTTGTGATGTCGTGGATGGAGGCCGCATCGCCGCGCGACCGGCCCAGCGCCCACAGTGCCTGCAGCGCAGCACCGAACGCTGCGCCTTCGGCCTGCACCGGCACATCCACCGGCAGGCCGAAAACATCGGCAACCAGCTGCCGCCATTCGGCGCTGTTGCTGCCGCCGCCGGTCAACACAATGCGGTCGAACTGCATGCCCGCGCGCACGAACGCGTCATAGCCGAACTTCAGGCTGTACGTCGCCCCTTCCATCGCCGCGCGGTAGAGGTGTGCCGGGGTCATGTTGGTGGTATCCAGGCCCGCCAGCACGCCTTTACCGTGCGGCAGATCCGGGGTGCGCTCGCCGTTGAGGAACGGCAGCATGACCAGCCCCTCGGCACCTGGCGCGGTGGCGCGCAGGTGCGCATCGCCATCACGGGTGCTGAATCCGAAGGCCTTGGCGACCTGCTCGGTCACCACCGTGCAGTTCATGGTGCAGATCAGCGGCAGCCAGCCACCCGTGGAGGAACAGAACGCGGCCCACGCGCCTTCCGGGTCCACCACGGGGGTGTCGGAGTACGCAAACAGTGTTCCGGAGGTGCCCAGGCTCATGGCCAAGCGCCCAGGGACGACGCAGCCGGTCCCAATGGCGGCCATCATGTTGTCGCCGCCACCGACCGCCACCTTCGCCGTTGTCGGGATACCCAGTGCGGCCGCAGTGGCAGGATCCAGGTCGAACAATGCATCGGGCTCGGCGATCGGCGGCAGGCATTCCGCAAGGTCCCGATCCGGATCGGTGGCACGCAGCAGTTCGCGGGACCAGGTGCGGGTGCGCACGTCCAGCCAGCCGGTACCGGAGGCGTCGCCGTATTCGCAGAACCGTTGTCCGGTCAGCACGAAGTTGAGGTAGTCGTGGGGCAGCAGGATGGTTGCCAACTGCGTGTAAGCCTCGGGACGATGCACCTTGGTCCAAGGCAGCTTCGACGCCGTGTAACCGGTCAGCACCGGGTTGCCTACCAGCGCGATGGTGCGGGCGGGGCCGCCCACCGCGTCCATGATCTGCACGCACTCGGCCGAGGTGCTGGTGTCGCACCAGAGTTTGGCCGGTGCCAGCACCTCCCCCGCCGCATCCACTGGCACGAAGCCGTGTTGCTGGCCCGACACCGCCAGTGCGGCGATGTTCGCGCGGATGCCGGGGTCCAGTGCGCTGAAACACGCATGCAGCGCGGCCACCCAATCGGCAGGCCGCTGTTCACGGCTGCCATCGCTGCCGCTGCTCAGTTCGAGCGGCGCGCTTGCAGCGGCCACGATGGCCCGCCCCGCCGGGTCGTAGACCACCACCTTCAGGCTTTGCGTACCCGCATCAATTCCCGCAACCAGATCCATCAAAACACCCTTTGAAAAATTAAAGTTAGCGCTACCTTGAGCGGCCGACAGAAGGCCGCGCGGCGGCTACGCCATGGCCACGCGCGACGGCCACACGCCCGGTGCAGCCCTGCAGTACTTCTCGATAAACGAATCCTGCGACGGCATCCTGGCAACGGCCTGCTGCAGGGGCTGCTGGATCCGCGTCAACAAGGTGCGCAGATCGGCGTCGCTCAGGGCCCGCGCCAATGGATGCGGGGCACCGGGCTGGATTCCCTGCCCCATCAATACACTGGTCCAGGAATCCACGCGGAACAGTTCGCCCGGGTCCTGCCACGCGTGCGCGCGCTCGCGCCAGGCACGCAGGCGGATGTCCAGCGAATCCGGCAAGGCCATCTCGCGACATGCCTTCCACATCGGCTCGTCGCGCTGGGTGGCGTGGTAGTGCAGGATGATGAAGTCGCGCACGTGCTCCATTTCCTGCTGGCTGACCTCGTTGAACAGCCGCACCAGCGACGGACTGATACCCTCGGACGGGAACAGCTGGATCAGCCGCACCACGGCGCTGATGGTCAGGTGGATGCTGGTAGACTCCAGCGGCTCGATGAAACCGCTGGCCAGGCCCAGCGACACCACGTTCTGGTTCCAGGCCTTCAGCCGGCGCCCGCTGCGGAACGGCACCAGCCACGGGTCGCGCAGCGGTTCGCCGTCCACATCGCGCAGCAACTTGGCATGCGCCTCATCGTCGGACATATGGCGGCTGGAGAACACCAGCCCGCAGCCGACCCGGTGCTGCAGCGCGATGTGCCAACGCCAGCCCGCTTCATGTGCGATGGCGCGCGTATACGGCACCGGCGGGGCCACCGATTCGGTCTGCACCGCCACGGCGCGATCACTGGGCAGCCACTCGTGCCAGTCCTCGTAGCCGGTCTTCAGGGTCTGCTCGATGAGCAGGCCGCGGAAGCCGGTGCAGTCGATGAACAGATCGCCTTCGATGACCTGCCCGTCCTCCAGCACCAGTGCCTGCACCGAACCGTCATGCGCGTGCTGCCGGACCTCGCGGATCTTGCCTTCCACGCGCTTCAGCCCCTGCGCTTCGGCCCTGCGGCGCAGGAACTTTGCGTACAGCCCGGCATCGAAGTGGTAGGCGTAGCTCACCTGCGGCTGGGTCTCCAGCGAGAACTGATCGCCACGTGAGGCAAGGCTTTCCAGGCAGAAGTCGCCGAGATCCGATGGCAAGCCGCGACGCAGGCTGTCCAGCCAGAAGTGATGGAACGGCGTGGCCCAGGTGTTCTGGCCGATGGTGCCGAACGGATGGAAGAAGCGCTCGCCGGGCCGACGCCAGTTCTCAAACGAGATCGAGAGCTTGAACGTGCCGGCCACTTCACGCAGGAATTCCTGTTCGTCGATCTGCAGGAATCGGTGGAAAGTGCGGATGGGCGGCACCGTCGACTCGCCTACCCCCACGGATCCGATCAGCTCCGATTCCACCAAAGTGATCTCCAGCTGGTCACGGAACTGATGTGACAGCGCGCAGCCGGCCAGCCAGCCCGCCGTGCCACCGCCGGCAATGACGACCCTGCGAATCCGTCCTTCGGTTGTCTCAGCAGCGTTCAATGCTTTGCTCCCCTCAACGGTTGAGTCGACCCAGCAGCTGGGCGCGCACACGGCGTGCCTGCGACTCGTCGAACGGTGCCAGTTCCCCGCGTGCGGCCTCGGGCAGGTGCTGCCCCGCGCGCTCGCCAGGACCGAAAACGTAGTACTCGAAGATCTTTGCCCACGCCTGCTTTTCCCGTTCCGGCAGATCGCGCAGCGCCCACATGGCGTGCTGCAGCGCAGGCAGCGGGGAGGACAGGAATGCGGGCGAACTGCGCCACCAGTAGTTCACCAGCACGTTGAACGGCTCAAGGCTGCGCACGTGATGCCACCACATGCTGGGAATGAAGATCGCATCGCCGGGTTCCAGTACCGCGCTCTGCGCGCTTGCCAATGCTTCACGGAAGCGCGGGTGGCGATCGAAGTCCGGTTGGTCAAAATCCACGACGCTGACCACCTGCCCGCCTGGGGTCGGTTCCAGTGGTCCGGGATACAGGTTGTCGATCTGCTCTGGCGGAAACAGGGTGAACCGGCGCCGGCCGACGGCGCAGCAGGCCAGGTTGTCCGGTGTGTCGAAATGGCAGGACGCGGTGACGCGGTTGCCGATCCAGATGCTGGCCGCTGCGTTGATGCCCAGCGCTGCAAGGCCGGCATCGTTGTCTTGGGCGAAGCCGGGCAAGGCCCGCTCGATCAGCAGCGAGGCTACATAGTAGGTGGGTGGGCGCGGGACATCGAAAGTGCCGGCAATCTCGTCCAGTACCGCGCTCAGCGCCCCGCGCCGGACCTCGAAGTTCAACTGGGTGAAGTCCGCGTTGTAGAACGGGCGGCCGTCGATCTCCGGCGCGCCGAATGAATACTGCACCGGCACGCCGGTGTCGAAAGCCCGCAGGTAGTCCAGTGCCTCCGCAGTGGAGCGTCGCCCTGCGTGGACCAGCGCCCAGTCACTTGCAATGCCACGCAGCACCACCGGCTCACCGGCGGCCACCAGGGCCTCCATGGGCAGCGCGGCGGGATCGACCCCGTCCAGCGACCGCATGGCAACGCCGTGCAGCATCGGTCAGTTCCTGCTGGACATGGCGGCATCCTGCACGCGCAGGCGTCGCTGCTTCTCAGCGATCAGGCGGCGCATGTTGTGCAGCGACGCCAGCATGAGATACACCCCTTCCAGATAGCCGGAACGGTTCAGTTCCGCCAGTGCCGCGCCGTCCAGCTCGGCCAGCCGATCCCGGTCGATGGCATGCAGCCCATTGACGTTAACCCGGTGCTGCGGGTGAATCTGCACGTCCAGCGCCACCGGCTGGATCAAGCCCTTGGCATCGAGCGTCGCGAACATCTGCGTGCCGTATGCATGCCCATCGTGGATGCCGCGCAGCACCCCGGCAATATGGTCCAGATAGGGGGTATTGCCACCCTGCGGCAGGAACACCGGCTCACCCTGCACCGCGGACACCCGTGGATGATCCAGATCCACATGAAGTACGGCTTCCTGGGTCAGCGTGCCATCAACGTGCTGCTCCTGGAATCCGATCAGAAACGGCCCCTTGGCCGCGGCCCCAGGCAGGTAGGACGCATTCCAGCGGCCGTCCTGCAGGTAGAGATTCTCATGCTGCTCGAAACCGAGCAGTGCCACCGACTGCCATTCTCCGGTAGCGGTGTCTTTCCTCAGGAAGATCGGGTACTCACGCTGCAGCTCCGCGAACTCGCTGGGATACGCCGGCACCATGCCCACCGCGTCACCAAACTCGGGCCCAAAACCGGTGGCCACGCGCAGGTCCCGGTGGGCAATGTTGTTGAGCATTTCGTAACGCGCCATCGTCTCATCCAATTCCATCAGAGCCT
>JAEXNZ010000400.1 GCA_023439425.1 Pseudomonadota bacterium | reverse complement strand
GTACAAGATGACCCAGCTGGTGCTGAGCGGCTTCCCGCTGGGCAAGGTGATGACCCATCAGCTGCCGATTGATGAGTTCCAGAAGGGCTTTGACCTGATGGAAGAAGGCAAGGCGGGCAAGGTGGTGTTGAGCTGGAATTGAGGGTGCGCGGTCACGACCAACGGTCGTGCCCTACCGCGACCCGGATACCGGTAGGTACCGACCGTGGGTCGGTACGAAAAAGGCACCCATCGGGTGCCTTTTTCTTTTGTCATGAGGTTGCCGGCCAGCGGCCGGCACTACTGCCCGACGCTAACGGTAAACACCACGCGGTCATCGGCATTCTTGCCGAAGTTGTAGTCGCCGCTGCTGTCGGTGCCGTAGTAGCCCAGGCCGAGGGTGAACAGGCCCCAGGTGCGGCTGACGCCGATGTTCCAGTCGGTGTAATCCTTGGCCACGTCCTTCTCGAACGTGCTGCGGCCGATGTTGGCGGTCAGCACGAAGTCCTGCGGCAGGGTCCATTCCGTGCCGGCCGCGTAGTACCAGCCGTCGGTGTCGGTGTTCCAGACATCGTTGCTGTAGGCCACGGTGACATTGAAGTGCTCGGCGAACGTGGTCTTGGTGATCAGCTCGTTGTAAGCCAGCTCGCTCGAACCCGGGTAGGAATAGCGGTTGAGCATGACGTCGAAATTGACGCTGTCGGTGACATCCACGCCATAACCGATGAAGTAATCAACTTCGGCATCCGGTCCACCGTCGCCAAAGTCCACACCCGAACCCCACACACCGGCGTACAGGCCCACCGGCGAGGTGTAGGTGAAGCCAGCCTGCACGGTCGGGTCCTCGTCGGTCTGCGAGGCACCTCGGAACACGTAATCGGACACGCCGGTGACATTCCAGCTGAAGGGAGACTCGGCCTCGTCCTGGGCACTGGCGACAAACGGGGCGAACAAGGCGGCGCAGAGCACTACGGCGGCGGTACAGCGCGTGGCGTGGTTCATGCGGGGTCTCTCCGGGACGTGGGTGGGGTGTGACGTGGTTTACAGTTTTTTAACCTGATTGATATTGCGATGCAACAATCACATGCGCAACTGTTTTCCGCCCGGCCCTGCCCCGACGCCCAGGCCAGGCCCCGGAGCTGTCCCAGACAGGTAAAATCGCGTTTTTCCGCTTCTGTGACTGCCTGCCATGACCGACACCGCCAATGCCCCGCTGACCCGGCACTATGTTGAGGAACTGGAGGCGATCCGCGCCCAGGGCCTGTTCAAGTCCGAGCGCATCATCACCAGCCCGCAGTCGGCCGAGATCACCCTGGACGACGGGCGTACGGTGCTGAACTTCTGCGCCAACAACTACCTGGGCCTGGCCGACCACCCGGACCTGATCCAGGCGGCCAAGGACGCGCTGGACAGCCACGGCTTCGGCATGGCGTCGGTGCGCTTCATCTGTGGCACCCAGGACCTGCACAAGCAGCTGGAACAGCAGATCGCCGGCTTCTTCGGCAAGCAGGACACCATCCTGTACGCGGCCTGCTTCGACGCCAACGGCGGCCTGTTCGAGCCGCTGCTGGGCGAGAACGACGCGATCATTTCCGATGCACTCAACCATGCCTCGATCATCGACGGCGTGCGCCTGTGCAAGGCCAAGCGCTTCCGCTATGCCAACTGCGACATGGCGGACCTCGAAGCGCAGCTGCAGGCGGCCGACGCAGCGGGCTGCAAGACCAAGCTGATCACCACCGACGGCGTGTTCTCGATGGACGGCTTCATTGCGCCGCTGGATGAGATCACCGCGCTGGCGAAGAAGTACAACGCGCTGGTGCACATCGACGAATGCCACGCCACCGGCTTCCTGGGTGCCACCGGCCGCGGCTCGGCCGAAGTGAAGGGCGTGCTGGAGAAGATCGACATCATCACCGGCACCCTGGGCAAGGCCATGGGCGGCGCACTGGGCGGCTTCACCACCGCCAGCGCCGAAGTGATCGAACTGCTGCGTCAGCGTTCGCGCGCGTACCTGTTCTCCAACTCGCTGCCGCCGCACGTGGTGGCCGCCGGCATCAAGGCGTTCGACATGCTGGCCGCCGCGGACCACCTGCGCACCACGCTGCAGGAAAACACCGCTTATTTCCGCGGGAAGATGACCGCCGCCGGCTTCGACGTGAAGCCGGGCGTGCACCCGATCAGCCCGGTGATGCTGTACGACGCGCCGCTGGCGCAGAAGTTCGCCGAGCGCCTGCTCGAAGAAGGCATTTATGCGATCGGCTTCTTCTTCCCGGTGGTGCCCAAGGGCCAGGCCCGTATCCGCACCCAGATCAGCGCGGCGCACACCCGTGCACACCTGGACCGCGCGATTGATGCGTTCACCCGGATCGGCGTGGAGCTGGGTGTAATCAAGGGCTGATGTAGAGCGGGGCTTGCCCCGCTGCGCGGTGCGGGTTCCATCGCCGGCCAACGGCCGGCGCTACCGCTTCTTCTTTTTATCCTTGCTCGCCACCACCACCGGTTTGGTGGCCGGCTTCGGGGTCGGCCGGGCCTGCGGATTGCCCTTGGCCACGCGGATGCCGTTGGCCTTCATCCAGGCGTCGAACTCGTCAGCGCTCATGCGCTTCTTGCCGTCGCTCATGTGGAAGCGGTAGCTGCCGCGCCCGTCCAGCTCCGGCGTTTTCAGCTCCACCACCTTGTCGGTGACCGGCGGGGTCGCCTTGGCCGCCTGTTTGTGGCCGCCGCAGGCGGTCAGCACGACCGCCGGCAACAGCAGGCAGGCCCCGCGCAGCAGCGGGCGGAAAGATTCAACGATGAACATGGCACTTCTCCCGGTAGTGGTCAGTCTGTAAAAGCAGGCCGTCCATTGCCCGGTGGTGCGCCCGCTCCCCAGCGGGCCACGCACTAGATGTCAGCCCCGGCACCTCCGGCCGTGGCGTACAACAGTTCAAGGTCGTGTGGCTGCAGTTCGCGCCAGCCCCCTTTGGCAAGCGTTCCCAGTTGCAGCTGGCCTATCCCCACTCTGATCAAACGCAGAACGGCGATATCGAAGGCCGCCAGCAGACGCCGGATGTGGCGGTTGCGGCCCTCTTCCAGCACAACTTCCAGCCAGGCGGTCTTCTCGCCGCTGCGCAGCAGCCGCACCTGGCGGGCGCGCAGGAACTCGCCGTCGTCTTCAACGCCGGCGCACAGGGCCGCCAGCTGGTCGGCTGAGGGAATGGCGTCGACCTGCACGTGGTAGGTCTTGTCCGGGCCAGTCGTGGGGTCAGTCAGGCGCGCCGCCCACTGCGGGTCGTTGCTGAACAACAGCAGGCCTTCGCTGGCCTTGTCGAGGCGTCCCACCGGTGCCAACCAGGGCAAGCCGGCACCGTCGAAACAGCGGTACACGGTGTCGCGGCCGCGCTCGTCCTGGACGGTGGTGACCAGTCCGCGCGGCTTGTTGAGCATGAGATGGATGCGCCGGGCGCTGCCCAGCGGCTGGCCGTCCACCTTGATCTGGTGGCGGCCATCGACGATCGGAAATTCGGGGTTGTTGATGGTGCGCCCGTCCACCGTCACCCGGCCGTCGGCGATCCAGCGCGCGGCCTCGGTGCGCGAGCACACGCCCGCTTTGGACAGGACCCGCGCCAGGCCATGGCGTGGCGCGGTAGTCGGCGCGGCAGGGGGGCGGCGGGTCGTACGCATCGCTCTGTCGCGCGCGGCGACTTACTTCTTGTCCGGCTTGGTCTCGGCCGCCGGTTCAGCTGCCGGGGCTGCAGCAGCGGCCGGAGCCGGACGTGCCTTGACCACGCGAACGCCACGCGCCTTCATCCAGGCGTCGAATTCCTCGGCGGTCATGCGCTTGCCGTTCTGGCTCATGTCAAAGCGCCACGGGGTGTTGTCGAACTCGGTCTTGGGCTTGTAGGCCGCCGGATCGTTCGGGTTCACCGCCGGCGCACCCGGCATCGCCTTGGCGATGTTCTGGCAGCCGTCGATGCGCAGGCGCTGCAGTACGCGGTCCACCGACTGCTGCTGCTCAAAATTGGGGGTGAGTACACCGGAGGGCATGCCCAGCTGGGTGCTGCGGATGGCGAATTCGTCGGCAACCGGCGCGATGGCCGTCGCCGGCAACGGCAGCGGCGAGGCACTGGTGGCCTGGGCGGAGCAGTCCACGGCAGCGTGGGCGGCGGGAACCAGGGCCAGGCCGAGCGCGGCGGCCAGTGCGATACGCAGCATGGGATGCATCCAGAAAGAGGGTCGACACGTCGAGTTTAACAGCGACGAAACGCCTTTCAATATCCCACATTCAATGAATACGGCAACGCCTTGAATTTTTTATCGATTTCCTACCCAGCGCACAAAAAAACAGGGCCCGGCAATGCCGGGCCCTGCTTCTGAAGCCTTGCGTCAGAACTTAGTTCTGGACGTTCAGCTCGGTACGACGGTTCTTGGCGCGGCCTTCCGGGTTGTCCGAACCATCCGGGTTGGTGTTCGGGGCAATCGGACGCGACTCGCCGTAGCCGATCGGGCCGACCAGACGCGACGCGGCAACACCGTTGCTGGTCAGGTAGTCGTACACAGCGGTCGCACGACGCTCGGACAGCTTCTGGTTGTACTCGTCGGTACCCTTCGAGTCGGTGTGGCCAGCGACTTCAACGCGCAGATCCGGGTAACGCTTCAGGATCTCGGTGGCTTCGCTCAGGATCGCCACGGCGTCCGGACGCAGGTTCGACTTGTCGAAGTCGAAGTTGACGCCCTTCAGGTCG
>JAEXNZ010000529.1 GCA_023439425.1 Pseudomonadota bacterium | reverse complement strand
TCTATGTGGCTTTATTGCCGCCCGGAAGGTTGGCCGGGGGGGCACTGCCATGATCGGAGTACCTGAGATGATGACCATGAAGATCACCCCGAACACACCTGCCCTCGCCGCACACTCGATAGCGCCGACTGCCACATCGCCATCCGGGCTGGACGCGCATCAGGAACGAATGCTGTCGGAGCACAGGGGCGCATTTCTCGATTTTGGCTGTGCCTCTGATCCGCTCCTGCGCGAACTGGCGCGGGACCAATGGACAGATGACCTGGCCGACTATCTTGCAAACGGCTATATGGAGAGTGACGACCCGGAGGGGGCGGTGCAGCGCCTGGTTCCAACGGCGACGCATGCGGAGGGTGTTGCCGAGTGTGAAGTGAACCTTGTGCTGCGCTCCGACGTGCGGGTACTCGGGTTTTTGGACAACCAAGGCGTGGGTGACTGTTACTACCTTTACCGCGTCGTGGACGGGCAGCCCCGGTTCTACGGGCTTTGCATCGAATCCGGCACGGAAACTGGAGGACCCTACGACATCTTCGTTACCGAAGCACGAGACTGGCAGCTCTTCCTGGACAATCTGCCCTCCACGTGAACATGGCGTGATGTTCGCCGCCCCAGGACCGCGCGGAACGGGCTTCGCTTTCAGCCCGTTCCCGCTATCCTGTCCCGATGCAGCCAACGAAATACGCCCTCCCCCTGATGGTGCTGGCCCTGCTCGCCGCTTCGGCGGCGCATGCGCGCGGCACCATCGAGAAGGTGGACATCAAGGGATTGGACAAGGGCGACGACGCCGAGATGATCGAGAACATCGAAGTCTCGCTGTCGCTTTACGACACCATCGGCCAGGTGCAGGGCGAGTCACGCCTGGAATACCTGCTGTCGCAGGCCGAGCGCCAGACCCGGCAGGCGCTGGAGCCGTTCGGGTTCTATAACCCGAAGATCACCGTGGAAAGCCCGCGTGAGGGCGACACCCTGCGCGTGGTCATCCATGTCGAAAAGGGCCCGCCCACCCTGGTGCGCCGCGAGCACATCGACATCACCGGCCCGGCCCAGCTCGACCAGTACCTGCAGGACGACCTGGAGAATTTCCGTCCGCGCAAGGGCCAGCGCTTCGAGCACACCACCTACGAAGCCAGCAAGATCGTCATTACCCGCCGGCTGGCCGAGCGTGGCTACTTCGACGCCGACTACACCGAGCGCCGGGTCGAAATCACCCGCGCCGAGAACGCCGCCGACATCGACCTCACCTGGGACAGCGGCCGCCGCTACAACATGGGCGAGATCCGCTTTAACCAGGACTACTTCGTCGACAAGCTGTTCGACCCGCTGGTGTACTGGGATACCGGCAGCTACTACCACGAAGGCAAGCTGGACCGCCTGCGCGAGTCGCTGACCAAGCTGGACTACTTCAGCACCATCGACATCCAGCCCCGCCCGGACCAGGCCGACGACAACGGCAACGTGCCGGTGGACGTGAACCTCACCCGCGCCAAGCGCACCATCTACACCGCCGGTGTCAGCTACGGCAGCGAGAGCGGGGCGGGTGTGCGCGGCGGCATCGAGCGCCGCTTCCTGAACAACCGCGGCCACAAGATGAACACCCAGCTGGACTATGCGCAGAAGCGCAAGAGTCTGGTGGTCAGCTACCGGGTGCCGGCGTTCCGCTGGCTGGATGGCTGGTACGGGCTCACTGCAAGTGCGTACGACGAGCAGACCGACTACATCGACCTGCGCAACTTCAAGCTGATCGGCAGCCGCAGCGGCCAGCTCAACGAGAACTGGACCCTGATCGCCTCGGTCAACGCGCTGCGCGAGCGCTGGCGCTATGCCTCGGGCACCGAATTCACCAACGCGATCTACAACACCTCCACCCTGGTGTATCCGCAGCTGGTGGCCGACTACGTCAACGTCGACGACAACCTGTTCCCGCGCAAGGGACTGAGCGGCAGCGCCACGGTACGCGGCGGCGTGGAAGGCGCGGGCTCGGATACCAGCTTCGTCCAGGCCAACGTGCTGCTGCGCTGGTACATCCCGATCGGCGACAGCAACCGGCTGATCCTGCGCGGCGAAGGCGGCACCACCTGGACCAGCGACCTGGTCGCGATGCCGCCCAGCCTGCGCTTCTTCGCCGGCGGTGACCGCAGCATCCGCGGCTATGCCTTCCGCGAAGTCGGGCCGCGCACCCCGGAACCCGACAAGTACGCGCTGGGCGCGAAGAACCTGGTGGTGGGTTCGGCCGAGTACGAGCACTACTTCAACGGCGGCCCGTGGGGCGCGGCGGTGTTCGTGGACACCGGTAGTGCCTTCGACAACACCATCGACCTGCATACCGGCGTGGGCTTCGGTGTGCGCTGGAAGTCGCCGGTGGGTCCGGTGCGCGTGGATATCGCGCACGGTCTGAACAACCCGGATTCGCAGTTCCAGCTGTACCTGAACATCGGAGCGGACCTGTGAGCACGCCCACGCCCACCCCGCAGAACAAGATCGCCGCGCCGCGCGTGCGCTTCTACCGCAAGCGCCGCTTCTGGGCGTGGTCAGGCTTCACCGCGCTGGGTCTGGGCCTGCTGTTCCTGCTGCTGCTGTACTGGCTGCTGCAGACCGTGGCCGGCCGCGACGTGCTGCTGGCCCAGGTGATGGCACGCCTGCCGGCCGGTGCCACCCTGCAGTGGAGCAAGGTCGACGGGCCGCTGGCGGGACCACTGGTGCTGCACGATCTGGACTTCCGTTACGACGACATCCACTTCACCGCCAAGCGCGCCTACCTCGACCCCGACCTGCGGCCGCTGCTGGGCCGCAAACTGCAGCTGGACGCGCTGCAGCTGACCGATGCCAGTTTGAATCTGGCCAAGAGTGATGAGCCGTTCGAAATGCCGTCGTGGCCGGAATCGCTGCCGCAGATCGAAATGCCGCTGGCGATCCAGGTCGATACCATCACCATTGATGGCTTCCGCATCACCCAGGCCGGCGAACCGTTGATCAACATCGACAAGGTGCGCGGCGGGCTGGAAGTGGCCACGGGCGAGTTCCGCGCCAAGCAGCTGGTGGTGGACAGCGACTATGGCGATTTCCGTATCGATGGTCGTTATGTACCGCGCAACGACTACTCCACCGACATCACCATCAGCGCATTGATGCCGGCCCCGCGTGGCCGCACGCCGGCGCGGCTGGGGCTGGTGGCGCGCGGCAATCTGGGCCGCATGGAAGTGGCGCTGGCCGGTTATGCGCCGGAGCCACTGCAGGCCAGCCTGATTTTCGAAGGTCGCGACGACCCGGTGTGGAAGGCCAGCGCGAAGAGCAAGGCACTGGACCTGGCGCTGCTGGTCCCGGGCATGGACGCCAGCACCAGCACGCCGCTGTCGCTGGACTTCCAGGCCAACGGCAAAGGCGGGCAGGCACACCTGCAGGGCCGCGTGCAGCAGGGCGATCTGGTGGTCGAGCTGGCCCCGTCCAATGTGGGCCTGGCCGACCAGGTGCTGACCGTGTCGCCGCTGGTGATCAAGGGCTTTGGTGGGCAGGCGAGGTTGCAGGGCAAGGCCGACTTCACCGACCGCGAGAACGCCAGCCTGCGTTTCTCCATCGTCGCCAACGATCTCACCTACGTGCCGGCGGCGGACCCGACCACGCCGGGCGCGGCCGCACCGGTGCCGGTGACCCTGAAAGAAGCCCGCATGGGCCTGGCCGGCACGCTGAAGCAGTGGGCGGCCGTGGGCGAGGCGTCAGTCGAGCGCGAGCAGCAGAGCGCCGACCTGCAGTTCGACATCCGCGGCAGCGACCAGGCCGCGCAGATCAAGCAGCTGCAGGCCAAAACCCCGGGCGGCACGCTGGACGCCACCGGTCAGGTGGCCTGGGCTCCGCAGCTGGACTGGGATGTGGCCGCCAAGCTGGCCGCGTTCGACCCCGGTTACTTCGTGCCGGGCTGGGACGGGCGTCTGTCCGGTTCACTGGCCTCCAAGGGCCGTCAGATACCGCCGCCGGCAGGCAGCGCACCCGGTACCGCGCCGACCTATGAGGCCACCGTGGATGTGCCCGGGATCAAGGGCACGCTGCGCAGCCGTTCGGTCGATGCGCAGGGTCGCTTCGCGATCCGCGGCACGCAGGGCGAGGGCGATCTGCGGTTGGCCGTGGGCAACAGCCGCCTGACCGCCAAGGGCAGCGTCGGCGACCGCCTGGACGTGCAGGCGCAGCTGGACCCGGTGCAGCTGGATGACCTGCTGCCCGGCAACAGTGGCACCCTGCGCGGCTCGGTGCAGGTGCGCGGGCCGCGTACCGCGCCGGACATCACCGCGGATCTGGTCGGCAATGGCCTGCGCTACGGCGACTACAGCGCTGAAACGCTCAGCATCAAGGGCCGCCTGCCGTGGCAGGGTGACAATGGCACGCTGGCGCTGCAGGGCACGGCGGTGCAGGTGGGCATGCTGCTGGACACGCTCAGTGTCAACGCACGCGGCAGTGTCTCGAACCTGCGGCTGGATGCGCAGGCGCGCAATGAGCTGGGCGCAGTGGCGCTGCAGGGCGGAGTACGCCAGCAGGGCAACGCGTGGCGCGGCGATCTTTCACAGTTGAACATCGCGCCGATCAAGGGCGACGCATGGAACCTGCGCGGCCCGGCAACGTTCGCGGTGCAGGGCAGCAACTTCACCCTGAGTGACACCTGCCTGGGTGCCGCCACCGGCGGTGCGCTGTGCGCCAGCGCCAACTGGCCGCGTGACGGGCTGGTGGTGCGCGGCGATGCCTTGCCGCTGGCGCTGGTGCAGCCGTGGCTGCCGCCGCAGTCGGGCCGTCGCATCCATCTTCGTGGCGAAATCACGCTGGATGGCCGCATCCGGCCGCGTGGCAACGCGTGGGAGGGCAACGCGCGCATTGCTTCGATG
>JAEXNZ010000181.1 GCA_023439425.1 Pseudomonadota bacterium | reverse complement strand
TCGACACCGGACCATCGCTGCTGCCGCTGGCCAGGCGGATGCCGGCGCGGGTGCGTTCACTGATCTCCGCTTCCACGCCCAGGCGGGCACGCACGCGCCACAGGTTGCGGCGGTCCTGGCGGCTGTTGCGCAGCGGCGGCAGATCCAGGTTGGTGTTCGGGTTGGTGTCGTAACCGCTGCCATCGTTGATCGCGGCCCAGTCGATCTCGATGTCGCTGTTGCTGTCGGAGTAGAAGCGCGATTCGTTGCGCACGCGCACATCGCCGGCGACCTTGATCCGCTTGGTCCATTCGGCCACTTCGTTCGGCGAGGCCCAACCCTGCTCGCTGGCCTGCTGCATCACGTCCTGGCGTACTTCATCGCGGATCTCGTCGCGCACGTGCTGCGGCACATACGGCACGCGTACGTCGCCGGCTTCCAGCGCCACGCCACCGGTGACCGCCGCGGCGGTGCCGGCCTTGCTGGCCTCAGCCGCTGCGGCTTCCGCTTCAGCCTGGGCCAGCAGCGCCTGGCCGTCTTCAGGGCGCAGCGCGCCGCTGGCGATCAGGCCGCGGATCAGCTTGACCATGGTGGTCTCCTGCGCCGTCATCGCCCCGGACGGTGCCGCCAGCGCCAGCAGCACGGCGCAGCACAGCAGCACCCGGCGTTTCGGGCGGGGAAGTAAAGCGGTCGGGTTGCGCATGTTCATCACGGATCTCGCAGCAAAGGGAAAGACAGGAAGAAGAAGGAGTCAGAGACCGGGCCGGCGGCCCTGCACCAGCACCCGCGCCGGGAAGGTCAGCGAGGCCGGCGGGCGCTGTTCCACCTGGCCGAGGCGACGCAGCACGTCGACCACCGCCGCATCGGCAGCGTCGTTGCCGCTGCCACGGTTGAGTTCGACACGGGTGATGCGGCCGTCCGGGTCCATCCACACGTCCACGTGCAGGCGGAAGCCCAGCCGCTTGACCCGGTCGTCGCGGGCGATCGCCTGCTGCATCACGTAGCCGAGGTAGCGCCCGTAGCTGGCATTGCCGGCCCCACCAGGACCGGTGCCGCTCATGCCGCCACCACTGCCGGAACGGATGCCGAAGCTGTCTGTGCCCGCTTGTGCGTCGGCGTCCATGGTCACCGGGTCGGAGGTGTCCGGGTTCGGCTCGGGTTCGTTGCTGGGCACCGGTTCCATCGGCTCCGGCTCCGGCACGGTTTCTTCCGGCGGCGTCTCCGGCTCAGGCGGCTGTTCCGGCGGCGGCGGGGGTGGTGGGGGCGGCGGTGGCAATGCCAGCATCTGCGGCGGATTCACCGGCCGGCGCGTGCTGGCGGTGTCCTTGGTCAGCAGCCACACGAAGAACGCCACCAGCAGCGCCGCCGCAGCAGCGCACAGCCCGACGGTGATCCACAGTTGCCGGCGTTTGTCCGGGGAACCTGACATCCGCCTTACCCCTGCGCCTTGCCGGTGACCAGGCCGACCTGGCTCAGTTCAATCCGCCGCAGCAGGTCCAGCACCTCGACCACGCGCGCGTACTGCACTTCCGCATCGCCACGCACGATCACCGGGAAGTCCGGATTGGTCGCCTTCTCGGTGCGCAGGCGGTCTTCCAGCTCCGCCAGACTCACCGGGTAGGCGTCCAGGAACACCTGGCCACTGTTGTCGACCGTGATCGCCTTGGTCTTGGGCTTCTCCAGCGCGGTGGAATTGCTGGCCTTGGGCAGGTTGACCTCGATGCCGGGAATGCTGGCGTTGCTGGTGAGGATGAAGATCACCAGCACCACCAGCAGCACGTCGACGAACGGCGTCACGTTGATGCCCTTCTCGCGCTTCTTGATGCCGAACCGCTTGCGTGCCATGCCGGTGCTCCTCAGGCCACGGCCGGACGCGCGGTGGCGGCCGGTTCGCTGCGGTCGAACTCTTCGGCCAGGCGCGCGGTGAACTCGTCAACGAACACCGACATGTCCGCGGCAATCGCTTCAGCGCGCGAGGCCAGCCAGTTGTAGCCAAACAGCGCCGGAATCGCCACGCCCAGGCCGGCTGCGGTGCACAGCAGTGCCGCCGCCATACCCGGGGCCACCGAGTTGATATCCACCGCACCGGCCATTGCCGCCACCACGAACACCAGCATGATGCCGATCACGGTGCCGAACAGACCGATGTACGGCGCGCCTTCAATGGTGGTAGACAACCAGTTCATGCGCTTGGACATGCGCTCGGTTTCGCGCGTGACTTCCGCATCCATGGTGGCCCGGATCGAGGTGATCGCCGCCGCGGTCAGTCCGTGGTGGTGCGAGCCGCGGCCGTCCATTTCGTCCATGGCGATGCGGTACAGGCGCCACAGGGTGGAGTTCTCGCGGACCTGCGCGGACAGCGCACCGGTGCGCTCCATGCCCTGCAGCGTGGCGACCGGTGCGCCGGTGACCTTGCGGTACTGCACGGTGAAGGCTTCGTTAGCCTTGGCCACGGTGCCGAAGTAGCGGCTCTTGGCGATCATGATCGCCCACGACAGCAGCAGCATCAGGCCGAGCACCGCCACCACCACCCAGGCATCCACCGGCATCGCCTTGAGGATGAAACCAAAGTGGCTCTGGCCGGTGGTCTGCTCGTCCGCCCCGTAGCTGGCCAGGCGCGAATCGCCGCCCTGGCTGGCGAAGTCGGCCTGCAGCAGCGCCGGCGAACGTGCCACGCGGGAAATGCGCAGTTCGTCGATGGCCCCGTTGAAGTTGGCCAATGCGGTGGTCGCGCCCGGTGCATCTGCACCGATCACCGGCGCACCGTTGAATGCAGGCAGGTCGCCCGCCAGTTCTGCGATCGCACGGCCATTGAGGAACAGCTGCAGCTTGCCTTCCGCAGCGGTCAGGGCGACGTGCGCCCACTGCCCTTCGGGGATCGGCTGCGCCAGCGTGCTGCGCTGCCCGTTGAGCTGCACGAACGGCGCGCCATTGGCGAGGCCGATCAGCAGTTCCGAGGCACCTTCGCGGCGGCTGTACAGCGCCTGCTCGCCCGCCGGTGCGGCCGGCTTGACCCACGCCGAGAGGGTGAACGGTGCACCGGCCTGCTGTGCCAGCGACGCGCTGGCCGGCAGCGGCAGCGGGTTCTCGCCCAGCTGCACGCCACGGCCGATCACCGCGCCGTCGGCGGCGGGCACCACCGCACCGGCATTGTTGCCGTAGGCGGTGGTATCACGCGCCGGCGCGTTGGCTTCGGCAAAGTGATAGACCAGCGTGTAATCCGGGTCGAACACCTGCTGGCCGTTGCCGCTGGCCGGAGCCTTGGCATTGCCGTAGTACATCCAGATGGTCTGCGGTGCGTTGGCGGCGACATTCGGCACATCGACCCAGACCAGCGCCATGCCGAGCTTGGCATCGAACTGCTCGACCTGGTGGTTGAGCACGGTGCGGCCATCCGCGGAGATGAAGCGCAGGTCCTTGCCACCCTCGCCCACACCGTCAAACGAGAAGTTGCCGGTATGCAGGCGCAGCAGCACCGGGGTGCGACCGGGGTCGGCGGCCAGGCCTGCGCCCTGTGGGCCTGCATCCAGGGTGATCGGCTTGCGGTAGGGCCATTCGGCCTGCCACCAGTCGGCGCTGGCCGCGGTGGCCGGCAGCGCAACCAGCGCGGCAAGCGACAGCAGCAGTCGGGGAAGTAAACGGGCCATGCGGAATCTCCGGTACGACGCGCGCACGCGTCAATAGCTGGTGCTGAGGTTGAAGTTGAAACGCGGGTCGTCCTTGGACGTGGTCGGCCCGTCGCTGTAGGGGTAGCCGTAATCCAGGCGCAGCTGCAGGTGGTCGCCGAAGCGCAGCGAGGCACCGATGCCGAACGAGGCCAGGTTGTACTTGTCGTCCTGTTCCGGTAGCGGCTTGCGCAGGCGCAGGTAGGCCGCATCGGTGAAGGCATACAGCCGTGCATCCAGCCAGTTGCCGGCACGCAGCGCCGGGGTGCGCCATTCCAGGTTGACCAGGCCGCCGTAATCGCCAATCGCTTCGGCCGAGAGATAGCCGCGCACGGTGTACATGCCGCCAGCGGCATATTGCTCAGCCGAAACCAGCGGCGCGTCGGTCATCTGCAGCGAACCGCGTGCATACCACTGCCAGTCACTGGCGAAGGTGTGGGTGTTGGCGAGCTCGCCCTTGAGCACCACGAAACTGGGATCGGCGCGATAACGCTTCTGGTCGAATTCCGCGGTGTCGCTGCCGTAGCCGAACAGGCGGCGCGTGCCGACCACCAGCTGCGCATTGAAGTTGAGTACGTCGGCCTCGCCCTGGCGCACGCCGGTGATGCCGAAGGTGATCGGCGCGTACTTCAGCGGCGTGGTCATGCTTTCATCGCCCAGGCGGGTGTCTTCCTGGGTGTCCTTGAAGTCCACGCCCAGACTCAGCTGCCGCCACCAGGCCGCGCT
The DNA here is from genome assembly GCA_023439425.1 of Pseudomonadota bacterium. Taxonomy (GTDB): domain Bacteria; phylum Pseudomonadota; class Gammaproteobacteria; order Xanthomonadales; family Xanthomonadaceae; genus Stenotrophomonas. Next base: position 1,929 of record JAEXNZ010000181.1, on the reverse strand, counting down.
GCTTTCCAGCTCGTAGGTCAGCTTCAGGCCGAGCGAATGGCCGTCGCCAAGCACGCTGGTGCCACCGCCGGCTCCGCCCTGCCCGCCCACGTCCAGCACCTGGCTGTCGGACTTGTAGCCGCTGAACTCCAGACCCCACGGCGTGCCCTCGAACGGGGCCACGTACGATGCGGAAATCACCTTGGCCTGGTCGGTGTCCTGCGGCGCGGTGTATACGCTCAGGGTGGCGCTGTGGCCCAGCTGCCACAGGTTGTCGTGGCCGATGGACGCGCTCAGGCGCAGGTCTTCGGTGTCGGCACTGTGGTCGTTGTTCAGCGCGGCGCTGGCGCGCCACGGCGAGCGGTCCTCGACCTGCAGGTCCACGTCCATGGTGCCCGGCGTGCTGCCTTCCTTGACCAGCGGCATCACCTGGCGGCGACCGCCGCGGTTCAGCGCGGAAAGTTCGTTCTGGGCCGCGTTGAAGTCCGGCACCTGACCTTCGGCCAGGGATGGCACCTGCTCGCGGATGCGCTCGGGGGACTCATGCTTGGCCCCGACCACGCGCAGCTGGCCAATCGGGGTCTGATTCACTTTCAGCAGGACCACGCCGCCGGTGACCTGCTGCTCGGGCAGTTCCACGAACACGGACTGGTAGCCGGCCTCCTGGTACAGCGCCGACAGCGCATCACGCGCGCTTTCGACATCCTGCATGGTCTTGTCCGGACCCAGGAACGGGGTAACCGCCGTTTCAATCTGGCGCGCGGTCAGCACGGTGTTGCCGCGCACCACGTATTCGTTGATGGTGACCTTGGCCGCCGCCGGAGTCGCTTCTTCCGCCTGCTGCGCCCAGCCCAGCAGCGGCGACAGCAGCGCCCCCAGGGCCACGACCAGGCGGCGGCGCGGAGAAGCAACAAAGGCGGAACGGCGCTGTGGGGAGTTCATCAGAGGCATCGCGTCGCATCGGGGAGAGCGGAGAAAGCGCCGTTGAGCGCCGGTTCCTCTTCAGGACGTGTACGGTGCGTCAAAGCCGACAGGAAATTTTCCAAAGGTGCGGAGGTCGTCGCTGCCGTTGGTCGGCACACTGGCGGCTTGCTGCCGCGGTTTCCGTCTAGAAGATGGAGACCGTAATTCCCGGAGCGCGTCATGTCGATTCTGTCCGTGCTGGTCACCGTGGCCCTGGCCACCGGAGGCGACGCACCGCGCGACCTGCCGGCGGTGCCGGTACGTGCGCCGGCTCCCGCCTGCGTCGACGTGGTGGTCAACGGCGAGCGCGTGCGGCCGTGGGCCTGTCTGCAGGAAAAGCTGACCCCACCGGCCGCGCAGCCGACACCGGAGAAGATGTCTGAAGCGGACAAGCTGATCCGCAAGCCCGGCAACCAGATGCTGCAGTACAACCTGGAAGGCACGCGCCAGCGCATGGGCAATGCCCTGGGCAACTCGGTGGTACCGCAGCGGCCAGCGCGATGAACTCGGCTCAGCGCGCGCGCACGATGCCCTGTTCGGGCAGCGGCGGCAGCGCGGGGACCGGCAGCGGGTTGGCGTGGCCGGCCTGTTCCAGTGTGACCGTGTCGGCACTGATCGCGCTGACCACAGTGGCCGGCCCGAGACGTTCGCCCACCGCCACCGCCTGCGGCAGCGCGCCGTTGACCGACAGCAGCGCCAGCGGTGCGCGGTCGCCGGCGAGCACGCCGAGTACCTGCACCTGGGGTTGTACGGCACCGGGTGACATCAACGACACCAGCGGCGCTGCCAGCGCAGGGTCTACCGGATGCGGGCGTGGGGCCGTCAGCTGCACGCGGGCACCGGCGACGATGTCCTGCGGCGCGGCGAGGGCCCAGGTCCAGTACACCAGCACCAGCAGCAGGGCGCTGCCGGCCAGGGCGGTAAGCAGGCGGTTGCGATCCCAGAGACGCATGTCCATGCAGGTGTCCTTGCCGTGCCGTATGCCAT
>JAEXNZ010000116.1 GCA_023439425.1 Pseudomonadota bacterium | reverse complement strand
GTTCGCACTGCAGTACCCGGCCCCGGGTGACCCGGCGCTGGCGGCCGACGTGGCCCAGCGCCTCGCCGCCGCCGGCCTGCCGACCGCACAGGCCCCGCAGCGGGGGCTCGACCATGGTGCCTGGGTGCCGCTGCGCCTGCTCTACCCGGACGCCGACATTCCGGTGGTGCCGCTGGCCCTGCAGCCGATGCTCGGCCCCGCCCATCAGCTGGCCCTCGGCCGCGCGCTGGCCCCTCTGCGCGACGAAGGTGTGCTGCTGATCGGCTCGGGTAGCATCACCCACAACCTGCACGACTTCCGCGCGTACCACAGCGGTGGCGAAGCGCCCTATGTGCGTCCCTTCATCGAGTGGGTGGAGCAGCGCCTGCAGGCGAACGATACCGAAGCACTGCTCGATTACCGCCGCCAGGCCCCGTACGCCGAGCGCGCGCACCCCACCGACGAGCACTTCCAGCCGCTGCACTTCGCGATGGGTGCGGCCGGCGGTGAGCAGCTGAGGGCACAGCGCATCGACGCCGGTATCGACGCCGGCATGCTGGCGATGGACATCTACCGCTTCGACGGCGCGCCGGCCTGACGCCTGTCCGCCCACTGAGCCGCAGGTCGGCACCGTGTTCAGGTAACGGTGCCGCTGTGGTAGTTTTTTAAGCATGCATACGATTGAAGTGGTACTGGCAATGCTGGTCGCCGTGGTGGCCAGCGGCTACCTGGTGCGCGTGTTGCCGTTGTCATTGCCCTTACCGCTGGTGCAGATCGGCCTGGGCGCGGTGATTGCGGGGGTATTCAACCGCGGCCACGCACTGCAGCCGGAAATGTTCTTCCTGCTGTTCCTGCCGCCGCTTCTGTTCCTGGATGGTTGGCGCATTCCCAAACAGGGCCTGTTCCGCGATAAAGGCGTGATTCTGGAACTGGCCTTCGGGCTGGTGATCTTCACCGTGATCGGCGCGGGCCTGCTGATTCACTGGATGATTCCGGTGATGCCGCTGGGCGTGGCGTTCGCGCTGGCCGCGATCATCTCGCCGACCGACCCGGTGGCGGTCAGCTCAATCGCCTCGCGCATGCCGATTCCGAAGCGGCTGATGCACATTCTGGAAGGCGAGTCGCTGTTGAACGATGCCTCCGGTCTGGTCTGCTTCCGCTTCGCGGTGGCCGCAGTGATGACCGGTTCATTCTCGCTCGCGACCGCCTCGCTGACCTTCCTGTGGGTGGCGGTGGCCGGGCTGGCGATCGGTGTGGCGGTGACCCTGGGCGTGTCCACCTTCCAGCGCTGGCTGTGGCGGCGCTTCGGTGAAGAGCCGGGCGCGGCGCTGCTGGTCAACCTGCTGATTCCGTTCGCGGCCTATCTGCTGGCCGAAGAAGCCAAGGCCTCGGGCATCCTGGCCGCCGTCGCGGCCGGCATCACCATGAGCTACGTCGAGCTGACTGGGCGTGTCTCCGGCAGCATGGGCGTGCAGCGCACGGCGGTGTGGAACATGCTGCAGTTCAGTTTCAACGGCATCATGTTCGTGCTGCTCGGCGAACAGCTGCCGGGCATTGTCGAACGCGCCATCGCCACGGTGAACGAGAGCGGACACCACAGTGCGTGGTGGCTGCTGGTGTACGTGGTGGTGATCAACGTGGCGCTGGTCGCGCTGCGCCTGCTGTGGGTGTGGCTGTCGCTGCGCTGGAGCCTGCTGCGTGCACGGCACCGTGGAGAAGAGCGCCCGGTGACCCAGTGGCGGGTGGTGGTGGCGACCTCGGTGGCCGGCGTGCGCGGTGCGATCACCCTGGCCGGTGTGCTCACGCTGCCGTTGTTCCTGCCGGATGGCTCGGCGTTCCCGGCGCGCGACCTGGTGATCTTCCTGGCCGCGGCGGTGATTCTGTTCTCGTTGATCGGGGCCAGCGTGGCGTTGCCGAGGCTGTTGAAGGGCCTGCAGCTGCCGGCCGATTCCGGTGAACGCAAGGAAGAAGACCTGGCGCGCCGGTTGGCGTCCAAGGCCGCCTTGGCCGGCGTAGAGCGCATGCGCCAGCAGCTGGTGCAGAACCAGAACACCGAGAACGTGCAGCTGTACAACGACGCGGCCGCCCGGGTGAGCCTGCTGTACCAGCGCAACCTGGAGAAGGAACACGGGCCCGATGCGGACCCGGAGAAGGTGAAGCGGATGGAGCAGGGCTACCGGCAGCTGCGCAACGCCGGGCTCACCGCCGAGCGCGAGGAGTTGTTCCGGCTGACCCGGCGCGGCAGCATCTCCGATGAGATTTCGCGGAAGCTGATCCGCAATCTGGATCTGCTGGAGACCCGGCAGCGGGAGTGATCCCGTAGAGCCACGCCCTGCGTGGCTGCGCGCGGTGCCTGGGCCTTGTCGAAGCCACGCAGGGCGTGGCTCTACGGCCGGTTGACCGATTACTCCGGCTTCTGATCCAGGTAATACGCCACCACGGTGCCCTTGACCTTCACCGTCATCGGGTTGCCACGACGGTCGCGCGACTTGCCAGCCTGCACGCGGATCCAGCCTTCGCTGACCGAGTATTCCTCAACGTTGTCACGCTCGACATCGTTGAAACGGATGCCCACGCCGCGCTCCAGCGCTGCGGCATCGTGGAAGGGGCTGGCCGGGTTGATCGCCAGATGATCCGGAGGGGTATCGCTCATGATTCGGGTTCACACTGACGGCCACCGCGGCCGCCTTCAGGCGTACAGGATACCCGAGCCCCCCGGTTCGAGCCGATTTTGCTTCCTGCGCACGCCGTGGCAGGTCAGAATGCGGGCTGTTTCCAGGAGTTCCCGCCCATGCCCGACAACAGCGATTATTTCGACTTCGAAGAAGACGAGCGCGATTTCGACGAAGACGATTTCGAGGCGCGGATCTGGAACCTGTTCGTGCTGATCAACCCGGGCGACGAGGAACTGGCGCTGCAGCAGTTCAACCGCTGGCGCGAGCAGCTGTTGGAAGCCGGCGAGGCGATTGACGAGGAGGCCGACTGGCTGCCGCCGCTGATGGTCGCCACTGCTTGGCAGTCGTCCTACGAGGTCGAGCGCGATGACGCAGATTCGCTGGTGTCGGCGGTGAACGAGCTGTCCGCCCGTTTCAACGTGCAGGTGGACTGGGGCGGCGACCTGGACGATGAGGACTTCGCCGAGGACGTGGATGCGCCGATGCTGATGGCCACCGCGTATGACCGCCTGCGCGAGCACAACTACAGCCTGTGGAGCGTGGATACCGGCAACGGTGGCCTGGCTGGCTGGATGGCGCTGAGCCGCGATGATGACGCGATGCTGGCGCTGTGTTCGTTGCTGGGGGTCGAGGTACGCCCGGGGGCGGATCCGTTTTGATGTATGTACCGGTGGTGCCGGCCGCTGGCCGGCAACCTCATGAACCGTACCGGAGATCGCGTGGTTGC
>JAEXNZ010000056.1 GCA_023439425.1 Pseudomonadota bacterium | reverse complement strand
CCGACAGCAGCGCCGCATAGGCTTTCGGGAACGCTGCCATCAGCCCGGCCCCGCCCAGCACCAGCCAGGTTTCATTGCCGTCCCAGATCGGCGCGGCGGTGTTCATCATCACATCGAGCTGGTCTTCGCTTTCAGCCATCGGTGCAAGGATGCCGATGCCCAGCACGAAGCCATCCAGCACCACGTACATCAGCACGCCAAAGCCGATCACCGCGAACCACGCCACCGGCAGCCAGGTTGTCATTTCCATCTCAGCGGCCCTCCAGCGGTTCATCGGTGCCCGATAGCGGACGCGCCGGGGTGTGGCTGCCATCCTCGATGGGCGGCTGGTGGTCGTGCGGCTTCGGCCCGGTGCGGATGATCTTGACCAGATACCAGATGCCCCAGCCGAACACGAAGGCGTAGCCGACGACGTAGATGCCCAGCGACAACGCGGTCATCCACGCGCTCTGCGGCCCGACCGCATCGGCGGTGCGCAGCACCCCGTACACCACCCAGGGCTGGCGGCCCATCTCGGTGACGAACCACCCCGACACCAGCGCGATGAAGCCGCTGGGCAGCATCCAGTTCCAGCCACGCAGCAGCCACGGCGACGTCAGCAGCTTGCCGCGCCACCACTGGAAGGCCGAGACCCAGGCCAGCAGCAGCATCAGCGTGCCCAGCCCGACCATGATGCGGAAGGCGAAGAACACCGGCAGCACCGGCGGGCGCTCACTGGCCGGCACCGAGGTCAGCGGATCAAACGTGCCGTCCAGCGAGTGGGTGAGGATCAGGCTGCCCAGGCGCGGGATGGCGATTTCGAAGTCGTTGCGCTCTTCCTTCTGGTTGGGCACCGCGAACACCACCAGCGGCACGCCTTCGCCCTCCCCTTCGGCATGCCAGTGCGCCTCCACCGCCGCGATCTTCATCGGCTGGTGCTTGAGGGTGTTCAGGCCATGCATGTCGCCGACGAAGATCTGCACCGGCACGGTGAGCGCGGCAAACGCCACCGCCGCCAGCAGCATGGTGCGTCCCGCTTCCACATGGGTGCCGCGGCGCAGATACCACGCGCCGATGCCGCCGATCACGAAGCAGGTGGTGATGAACGAACCCAGCGCCATGTGCGCCAGGCGGTAAGGGAAAGACGGGTTGAATACCACCTGCGACCAGTTCAGCGGGTGCACGATGCCGTCCACCAACTCGAAGCCGGACGGGGTCTGCAGCCAGCTGTTGGACGACAGGATCCAGAACGTGGAGAACAGCGTGCCCAGCGCCACCATGCAGGTGGAGAAGAAGTGCAGCCTGGGCGAGACCTTGCCCCAGCCGAACATCATCACGCCGAGGAAGCTGGCTTCCAGGAAGAACGCGGTGAGCACCTCGTAGGTGAGCAGCGGGCCGATCACGCTGCCGGCCACTTCGCTGAGCCGCGGCCAGTTGGTGCCGAACTGGAAGGCCATGACGATGCCGCTGACCACGCCCATGCCGAACGACACCGCGAAGATCTTCTGCCAGAAGAAGTACAGCTCGCGCCAGACCGGCTTGCCGGTGCGCAGCCATTGGTCCTCGACGAAGGCCAGCCAGCTGGCGGTGCCGATGGTGAAGGCGGGGAACAGCACATGGAAACTGATGACGAATCCGAACTGGATCCGCGACAACAACAACGCGTCCACGGGACGCCTCCGGCGGGGGATGGTGGGGAATCCAGACCAGTTTGGGTGGAGTTCCGTGAAAGCGACATGCGACCCGGTGACGCGCTGCATCAGTTTGTCGCAGGGGTGTCGCCCGGGGACGGCACCCGAAGCCACGCAGGGCGTGGCTCTACGTCGGCGGGGCATTACCTGTGGCCCGCTTGTGAATTTCTGGCGGCTGATACGCTGGCGGGGTTTTTTCCTTCACGGTGCTGCCCGCAATGCCCAGAACGCTGCCCTTGTCCCTGCTGCTGCTCGCCGCCCTTGGCGGTACGGCCCACGCGGCACCGACGCCGATCACCATTGAACAGGCCATGGCCGACCCGGACTGGATCGGGCCGCCGGTGGACAGCGCCTGGTGGTCGTGGAACAGCCAGCAGGTGGAGTACACCCTGAAGCGCAATGGCAGCCCGGTGCGCGACACCTTCCGCCAGCCGGTCAGCGGCGGCGCGGCGGTGCAGGTGGCCGACGACCAGCGCGGCACCCTGGACGTGGACACGCCGGTGTATGACAGCAGCCGCCAGCGCAGTGCCTTCGTGCGCAACGGCGACGTGTTCCTGCGCGACCTGCGCAGCGGCGCGCTGACCCAGCTCACCCGCAGCACCGAGAAGTCCAGCAACGTCGGCTTCGCCCGCGACGGCGGGGTGATCTGGCGCACCGGCCAGAGCTGGTTCCACTGGACTGCCGCTGCCGGCGTGCAGCAGGTGGCCAGCCTGAAGGCCGACAAGAACCCCGACGATGCGCCCAAGGCCGACGTGCTGCGCGAGCAGCAGCTGCGCACCCTGGCTACGCTGCGCAACGACCGCGCCCAGCGCGATGCGCTGAAGGCCCAGGAAGCCAGCTGGCGCAAGGCCGACAGCACCCGCGCGCCGGGCCCGGTGTATCTGGGCGCGGACGTGGAGATCGTCGACAGCGCGCTGTCGCCGGACCTGCGCAGCCTGGTGGTGGTGACCAAGCCGAAGAGCTTCGATGAAGGCCGCGGCGGCAAGATGCCCAAGTACGTGACCGAATCGGGCTACGAGGAGTTCGAGGACACCCGCACCCGAGTGGGCCGCAACGACCCCGAGCCGAACAGCCTGTGGCTGGTCGACACCGTGGCCGGCACGGTCAAGCCGCTGTCGCTGGATGGCCTGCCGGGCATCGGCACCGACCCGCTGGCCGCGCTGCGCAAGGCCGCCGGCAAGGACGCACTGAAGGGCAACCGTTCGCTGCAGGTGCTGGGCGGCCCCGGCGCGCCGGGCGTGCGCTGGAGCGCCGACGGCCAGCAGGCCGCGATCATGCTGCGCGCCAATGACAACAAGGACCGCTGGATCGCCAGCCTGAACCCGGCCAGCGGCAAGCCGGCCAGCGGCAAGCTGGAGAACCGCCACCGCCTGACCGACGCGGCCTGGATCAACTGGGGCTTCAATGACTTCGGCTGGTCCAGCGACAACAAGACCCTGTGGCTGCTGTCGGAAGAGTCCGGCTATTCGCACCTGTACACCCAGCAGGGCACGGCCAAGCCGCAGGCGCTGACCAGCGGCAAGTGGGAGACCTCGATGCCGGTGCCCAGCGCCGACGGCCGTGGCTTCTACGTGCTGTGCAACCAGCAGAGCCCGGGCGACTACGAGGTGTGTGCGGTGGACACCGCCAGCCGCCAGGTCCGCGAGCTGACCAGCCTCAACGGCGTGGAAGACTTCTCGCTGTCGCCGGACGGCAGCCAGCTGCTGGTCCGCTACTCCGGTGCCTACCTGCCGGCGCAGCTGGCGGTGGTGCCGACCGCCGGTGGCCAGGCCAAGGTGCTGACCGACACCCGCAGCGCCGAGTTCAAGGCGCGTGAGTGGATCCAGCCCAAGCTGGTGCAGGTGCCGTCGAAGCACGGTGCTGGCGTGGTCTGGGCCAAGTACTACGGCCCGGAGAACCTGGAGCCGGGCAAAAAGTACCCGATTGCCATGTTCGTGCACGGTGCCGGCTACCTGCAGAACGTGCACCAGCGCTACCCGGCGTACTTCCGCGAGCAGATGTTCCACAACCTGCTGGTGCAGAAGGGCTACATCGTGCTGGACATGGATTACCGCGGCAG
>JAEXNZ010000045.1 GCA_023439425.1 Pseudomonadota bacterium | reverse complement strand
GTGGTGGTGCTGGGCGCGCTGGTGGGGGTGCTGGCGTTCGGGGAGCCGACGTCGCGCTGGAACCGGGTGGGGCTAGGTCTGGCCGTGGTGGCGATTTCGTTGATTGCGTGGGGGTGATTTTTCGGAGCAGCCGGGCAAGCCCGGCTCTACGGGGATTGATTACCGGTCGAAACCCAACAACAGTGGGTCATGGTCCGAGCTGCGCCACGGGCCGGCTTCATTACGGTCGCGATAGCCGACGTCATCTGCCTCATCCGCATTGATATGCCACTCGGCCGCACCGCGCAGGCGCTTGGCCATGCCCGGGCTCAACAGGGCGTGGTCCAACCGGCCGGTCATGCCGTTGTACACATAACTGTAGGGCTGCTGGATCTTCGCCACCGCGAAGGCGTCCTGCCAGCCAGCGTCATGCAGGGTGCGGATCGGCGCTTCCATCGCATAGGCGTTGAAGTCGCCCAGCAGCACCGCGTCCGACGTGCCCGCCCCGGTCGGGTCGGTCGCCAGCCACTGGTCGAGCAGCTTGGCCGAGGTCACCCGGGTCGCACTCCAGCAGGCCTGGCCGTCCTTCTGGTCCGCATCGGCCCCGGTGGCTTCCGAGCAGCCCTTGGACTTGAAGTGATTGGCCACCACCACGAAGGGCGCGCCTTTGCCGGCGCGGAACGCCTGCGCCAGCGGCACCCGGCTGTGCGGACCGAACGGCGCGGTTTCCAGTACCGCCGGTGCACCCACCGGGGTCACCTTCGAAGCACGGTAGATGATGCCGACGCGGATCGGGTTCTCACCCGGGCCCTTGGTCGCGTCGACGAAGCGCCAGTCACCCTTGGCACCACGGTCGGCATTGAGCGCATCGACCAGCTGGGCGATGGCCGACTGCGGGCCGTAGCCGTCGTTCTCCAGTTCCATCAGCGCGGCCACGTCAGCGCCCAGCGCATTGATGGTGGTGACCAGCTTGGTCTTCTGCGCCTGGTGTTCGGACAGGGTGCGCGCACCGCGAAGGGTCGGGAAGCCGCCGCCCTGGCCATCGCCGTTGAAGAAGTTCTCCAGGTTGAACGCGGCCACCTGCAGACTGCCGGCGACCTTGGGCACAGCTGGGCGGGCCGGCGCGGGCAGCTTCAGCGGGGTCGTCACCTGCAGGCGGGCCACGCCTTTGTCATCCACCCGCACGATGCCTTCCACATTGCGCAGCACCGTGCCGGTGCGCAGATCCGCGCCGGCCGGCAGATAGGCCACCGGGCCCGGGTCACGGGCGCTGCTGCCGTCATCCAGCAGCAGGCGGCGACGCTGGTTGTCGGCGATCACCTTGGCATGCGCGTCAGTGCCCGGCTGGGCGACTTCGCTGGGCTGCCACAACCGGCCATCGAAGGCGACGGTGAGTTCGCCGAAGCGGCCCAGGCCGTCGGTGCCGGCCAGCGTCAGCGGCGCGGCGATGCGCACGTGCTGTCCGTCGAGCACGCGCCAGTCCGCGGGGGCGGTGGTCAGGGTGACCGGGGCGCTTGCGGAGGTTGCCGCCGGTGCCGGCTGGACCTGTGGTTGGGCCTGGGCGAAGGCGGTGACGGGCAGCAGCAGCGACAGGGCAAGAGCAAAAGGACGGCGGCGCATCGGCGGGCATGGGCAGGTAAGAGACGCACAGGGTATCGCCAGATTGTGGCGGGATGCGTCATGTAATGACGGTTGCCCGGGTTGGGCAAAGCCGGGCCCGTTCGACACCGCGAAGCCACGCAAGGCGTGGCTCTACTTCAGATTGGCCAGCATCCAATCCACGGTGGCGTGGATCTGCTCCTCGGTCAGCGCCGGGTTGCCGCCCTTGGGCGGCATGATGCCGCCGTCCGGGCCGGTGTAGCCCTCGATGGCGTGCTTATACAGCGTGTCCTTGCCCTGCCCCAGGCGCTGGTCCCAATGCGCATGGTCCAGGGTGGGAGCCTGGCCGACGCCGGTGGTGTGGCAGGCGGTGCACAGGTTGTCGAAGATCACCTTGCCGTCAGTGGTGCCGCCATAGGCCACCTGCGCGGCGGCCTTGGCCAATGCGGCGGCCTTGGCGGCGGCCTGTTCGGCGGCACCGGTGGCACCGGCGTAGACCGCGCCGGCCGGGGCAATGCGCAGTTCCGTGCGCTTGGCCGCCTGCGGGGAGACTTCCGGCGGAATGCGGGTGTGCAGGTACGCGGCGAACAGGATCAATCCGAGCGTGATGGCCATCAACAGCGCGATGACCATGGAAAAGCGTTTCAGGAACTCGAGGTCGTAATTCCGCACTCTCTATACCCCTGGCTGATAGTCGTTGGACCACGGCTTGTCGGGCGAGTATGACCAGCGGCAGCAAGCCTGTGCAAGCCGCATTCAAGTGCCGCAATGCAGCAATGGCAAGGCTTCAGCCGCCGGCGGCGCGCAGGCAGACCTGGCAGATCGACGCTACCAGCGCGTCTTCGTCGCCCACAGCGTCACGACTGGGCGCGGTTGGCCCGACCAGCGCTTCGGTGAACGCCCCCACGATGCAGGCTGCCGTGACCCGCGTGTCCTGTGCCGGAAAGCTGCCAGTTGCGACACCGTCGGCGACGATGCGATGGAACACATCCCCGAACAGCCGCCGGCAGCGGATGCGCTCGGCTTCCACTTCCGGGTCCACCGGTTCGGCGATGAAGGCGTAAGCCAGCCCGGGGCCGGCCAGTGCGCGGCGCACGAAGGCGGTGATCGCCCGGCGCAACCGCTCCGGCGCGGGCAGGGCCTCGGCGGCGATGCCCTCGAAGATGCGCAGTTCGTGCTCGACCGCAGCGGTCAGCACCTCCACGAACAGTTCGGCCTTGGACGGGAAGTGCCGGTAGATCAGCCCGGTGGAGACCCCGGCCTCGGCCGCCACGGCGGTGACCGGGGCGTTGCGGTAGCCGCCAGCGGCCACCAGGGCACGGGTCGCCAGCAGGATCCGCTCGCGGGCCCCGGCCAGGCGTTCTTCCATCAGTGCGGAGCGTTTATAGGCCATTTTCTGATTCTATGTTCAATTTTTGAATTTGTATTCACTTTTACCCCGGGGCGGGCTAGGCTGGCGAAAATCGTGGAGCCCGCCATGCACGTCCCAACCCTGAACTTCGACCTCGGCGAAGAGATCGACCTGCTGCGCCAGAGCGTGGCCCATTTTGCCTCGGCCGAGGTCGCCCCGCTGGCGGCGAAGGCGGACGAGGAGAATCTGTTCCCGCACGCGCTGTGGCGCAAGCTCGGCGAACAGGGCCTGCTCGGCCTGACCGTGGAAGAGGAATACGGCGGCAGCGGCATGGGCTACCTGGCCCACGTGGTGGCGATGGAGGAAATCTCGCGCGCTTCGGGTGGCATCGGCCTGAGCTATGGCGCGCACTCCAACCTGTGCGTGAACCAGCTGCGCAAGAACGGTACCGAAGAACAGAAGCAGCGCTTCCTGCCCGACCTGTGCAGCGGCACCAAGGTCGGTGCGCTGGCGATGAGCGAACCGGGCGCGGGCTCGGACGTGGTGTCGATGAAGCTGCGCGCCGACAAGCGCGGTGACCACTACGTGCTCAACGGCAACAAGATGTGGATCACCAACGGGCCGGATGCCGACGTGCTGGTGGTGTACGCCAAGACCGACCCGGACGCCGGAGCCAAGGGCATCACCGCGTTCCTGGTGGAAAAGGGCATGAAGGGCTTTTCCACCGCGCAGAAGCTGGACAAGCTGGGCATGCGTGGCTCCAACACCTGCGAACTGGTGTTCGAGGACTGTGAAGTGCCGGAAGCCAACGTGCTGGGCACGGTCGGCGGCGGCACCAAGGTGCTGATGTCCGGGCTGGACTACGAGCGCGTGGTGCTGTCCGGCGGCCCGCTGGGACTGATGGCGGCCGCGCTGGACGTGGTGATGCCGTACGTGCACCAGCGCAAGCAGTTCGGCGAGGCGATCGGCACCTTCCAGCTGATCCAGGCCAAGCTGGCCGACATGTATGTCGGCCTGAATGCCTGCCGCGCCTATGTGTATGCGGTGGCGCGCGCCTGCGACCAGGGCCGCACCACCCGCCAGGACGCGGCCGGTGCCATTCTGTACTCGGCCGAGAAGGCCACCTGGCTGACCGGCCAGGCGATCCAGATCCTCGGCGGCAATGGCTACATCAACGAATACCCCACCGGCCGCTTGTGGCGCGATGCCAAGCTGTACGAGATCGGTGCGGGCACCTCGGAGATCCGCCGCATGCTGATCGGCCGCGAACTGTTCCAGCGCACCAAGTAAGGGCCCTGCGATGAGCGTATTGACCACCCAGCTGCAACCGGGCAGCGAGACTTTCGAGGCCAACCGCGCGGCACTGCAGGCGGTGGTGGACGACCTGCGGGCCACGCTGGCACAGACCGCGCGCGGCGGCAGCGAAGCCGCCCGGCAGAAGCACACCGCGCGCGGCAAGCTGCTGGTGCGCGAACGCATCGATGCGTTGCTGGACCCGGGCAGCGCGTTCCTGGAAATTGCCCCGCTGGCCGCGCACGGCATGTACGACGACCCGATTCCCAGCGCTGGTGTGGTGGCCGGCATCGGCCGCGTGTCCGGGGTGGAATGCGTGATCGTGGCCAACGACGCCACAGTGAAGGGCGGCACTTATTACCCGGTCACGGTGAAGAAGCACTTGCGCGCGCAGGAAGTGGCCGAACAGAACCGCCTGCCCTGCATCTATCTGGTCGACTCCGGTGGCGCGTTCCTGCCGCTGCAGGATGAGGTGTTCCCGGACCGCGACCATTTCGGCCGCATCTTCTACAACCAGGCCAACCTGTCCGCACAGGGCATTCCGCAGATTGCCTGCGTGATGGGTTCATGCACCGCCGGTGGTGCCTATGTGCCGGCGATGAGCGATGAAACGGTGATCGTGCGCGAACAGGGCACCATCTTCCTGGGCGGCCCGCCACTGGTGAAGGCCGCCACCGGCGAAGTGGTCAGCGCCGAGGAACTGGGCGGTGCCGACGTGCATACGCGCATTTCCGGCGTCGCCGACCACATGGCCGACAACGACCTGCAGGCGCTGGCGCGGGTACGCGCGATCATTGCCCAGCTCAACTGGCGCAAGCCGGAACCGGCGCTGGCGATGCAGGCTCCGCGGGAGCCGCGCTACCCGGCACAGGAACTGTACGGCGTGATTCCCGCCGACACCCGCAAGCCGTACGACGTGCGCGAAGTCATCATGCGCGTGGTCGATGATTCGCGCTTTGACGAATTCAAGCCGCGCTATGGCAACACCCTGGTGACCGGCTTCGCGCACCTGCACGGCTACCCGGTGGGCATCATCGCCAACAACGGCATCCTGTTCTCCGAGTCCGCACTGAAGGGCGCGCATTTCATCGAACTGTGCACCCAGCGCGGCATTCCGCTGGTATTCCTGCAGAACATCACCGGCTTCATGGTCGGCCGCAAGTACGAACACGGCGGCATCGCCAAGGACGGAGCCAAGCTGGTGATGGCGGTGGCCTGCGCCAAGGTGCCCAAGTTCACCGTGGTGATCGGCGGCTCGTTCGGGGCCGGCAATTACGGCATGTGTGGCCGCGCCTATTCGCCCAACTTCCTGTGGATGTGGCCGAACGCGCGCATCGGCGTGATGGGCGGCGAGCAGGCCGCCAGCGTGCTGGCCACGGTGAAGCGCGACGGCATTGAAGCCAAGGGCGGGCAGTGGTCGAGCGAGGAAGAAGACCAGTTCAAGACCCCGATCCGCGATCAGTTCGAGCAGCAGGGCCATCCCTATTACGCCAGCGCGCGTTTGTGGGATGACGGCGTGATCGACCCGGCCGATACCCGCCGCGTGCTGGCGCTTGCGCTGTCCGCCAGCCTCAATGCACCGGCGCGTAGCACCGCGTTCGGCGTGTTCCGCATGTAACCCGGAAGATGACCATGTTCACCAAGATCCTGATCGCCAACCGCGGCGAAATTGCCTGCCGCGTCATTGCCACCTGCCAGCGCCTGGGCATTGCCACGGTGGCGGTGTATTCCGACGCCGACCGCAACGCACGGCATGTGCGCCTGGCCGACGAAGCGGTGGCGATCGGTCCGGCCCCGGCCCGCGAGAGCTATCTGCGCGCTGACGCGATCCTGGCCGCCGCGCGCCAGACCGGTGCGCAGGCGATCCATCCGGGCTACGGCTTCCTTTCGGAAAACGCCGACTTCGCCCAGGCGTGTGCCGATGCCGGGATCGTGTTCATCGGCCCGTCGGCGGCGGCGATCCGCGCGATGGGCGACAAGAGCGCGGCCAAGGCGCTGATGCAGCAGGCCGGCGTGCCGCTGACCCCGGGCTACCACGGCGACGCGCAGGAACCCGACTTCCTGCGCACACAGGCCGACGGCATCGGCTACCCGGTGCTGATCAAGGCCAGCGCCGGCGGTGGCGGCAAGGGCATGCGCCGGGTCGACGACAGTGCGGCCTTCGTGGATGCACTGGCCAGTTGCCAGCGCGAAGCGCAGTCGGCGTTCGGCAATGCACACGTGCTGGTGGAAAAGTATGTGGAGCGCCCGCGCCACATCGAGATCCAGGTGTTCGGCGACAGCCACGGCAGCGTGGTGTACCTGTTCGAACGCGACTGCTCGGTGCAGCGCCGCCACCAGAAGGTGCTGGAGGAGGCACCCGCACCCGGCATGACCCCGGAGCGCCGCGCGGCCATGGGCACCGCAGCGGTGAATGCCGCACGTGCGGTCAACTACGTCGGTGCGGGCACGGTGGAGTTCATTGCCGGTCCGGACGGCGATTTCTACTTCATGGAAATGAACACCCGCCTGCAGGTGGAGCACCCGGTGACCGAATGCATTACCGGCACCGACCTGGTGGAGTGGCAGCTGCGTGTGGCCAGCGGTGAGCCGCTGCCACTGCAGCAGGAGCAACTGCAGATCCACGGCCATGCGCTGGAAGCGCGACTGTATGCCGAGGATGCCGACCGCGGCTTCCTGCCCTCCACCGGCACGCTGCGGCATCTGCGCCTGCCGGCTGCCAACGCGCATGTGCGCGTGGATGCCGGTGTCGAACAGGGTGATGCGATCACCCCGTACTACGACCCGATGATCGCCAAGCTGATCGTCTGGGACGTGGACCGCGACGCCGCGCTGCGGCGCATGCAGCAGGCACTGGCCGAGTGCGAAGTGGTCGGTGTGACCACCAACGCGGCGTTCCTGCGCCGGCTGGTGATGACCGACTCGTTTGCGGGCGCGAAGCTGGATACCGCATTGATCGAACGCGAGCAGGCCGCACTGACCCCGCCGGATGCCACCGGGGATGCCACGGCGTGGGCCCTGGCGGCAGTCGCGGCGATCACAACTGAAAGCGTAGCGATTGCGGACGCTCACGACCCCTACTCGCCCTGGCAGGCACGCGATGGCTGGCGGCTGGGGGTAGCGGCTGCACGCCGGTTGACGCTGGAACAGGCGGGCGTGCTGTCGGTTGTCGACGCCACAGCGCAGGGCGAGGTGTGGACCCTTCTGCGCGATGGCCACACCGTCACCGCCCACGGTGGCCTCAACGGCGGACAGCTGACCCTGCAGGTGGACGGGCAGCTGCACCGCGCGCGCGTCGTGCGAGATGGCGGCGAGCTGTATCTGTTCGGCGCGCAGGGCGTACGCCGCTTCACCCTTCACGACCCGGTCAGCGAAGCCGACCAGGGCGTGGTGGACGCCGGCAGTCTGGTTTCGCCGATGCCCGGGCGCATCGTCGCCACGCTGGTGGCCGCGGGTACCGAGGTCGCCAAGGGCACGCCGCTGCTGGTGCTGGAGGCGATGAAGATGGAGCACACGCTGCAGGCTCCGGCAGATGGGACGGTGCAGGGGTTCCGGGTGAAGGCTGGGGATCAGGTGGGGGATGGCGCGGTGTTGGTGGATTTCGAGGTCGCATAGACCACGACGCACATGGCGCGTCGCTACGCGGACCACCTGGAGCTGTCGAGAATCACGCGGGCCAGACGATGTGGTTGGGGTCGAACTCGGTTGTGGTGAGTGTATCGCTGCGCCAGCCGACGCCGACGATGGCCAGCGGGCTCTGGGTGATGCCGTCCAGGCCGAAGGCCTGTTCGGTGTCTACTTCATTGATGGCCGCAGTGACGAAGGCGGCCATGCCGCGTTCGGTGGCGGCCATGTACAACGCCTGCGAGATGTGGCCCACATCCAGCAGCAGCGCGCGGTAGGCCTTGGCGTGGTTGCGGTACTTCCAGTAGCTGCGTGCGAAACGCGGCACCAGCACCAGGTGCGCAGCGGCACCGGCGAACCAGTCCTGTCCGGCAAGCATGGTCAGTGCCAGCTGCTCCAGCGGACGTTCACACGGCTGCGGCAACGCAGTGAGCGCGTGCTGCACCGGGTGGTAGTGATACAACCCGGGTTGAAGTCCCTCCACACGCTGCACCAGCAGGTAAGTTTCGGTGGCATGCAGGCTGCCGCCCGAGGGCACGTTCTTCTTCAGGAATTCAGTATCGTCTCCACGCTGAACGACTGCCTGCGCCTTCACTGTACGCTGCAGAAGCTGGGCCAGCAGTGGGTAGCTGATGGCGCGCACGGTGTCGAAGTTGCGGCAGGTCGTGCGTTGTTCCAGCAACTGGTCGAAAGGTTCGGACGCGACCTCCGGCAGCGCTACATAGTGGGTGCCACGCGGCTGCACGACCGGCGGCGGCGGACCCAGCTGCCGACGCAGCCCTTCAGCGGTCACCAGATCATTGGTGCGCATGTCTTCGGCACTGTCTACGCCGCGCCAGCGGCCATGTCGATGCCCCAGCACCGACAGCGGCCACCAGTGGCTGTCGCGCAGCGCCTCGTCGCGCAGCCGATGATGGGCATGGTGTGGGCCATCGGCGATCAGCAAACCGGCCTCCAGCAGGGGTTGCCACATCGCCGCATCGGCAGACACGGCCTCGACTGGCGTCCACTGCCGCGAGCTGAGCGATCCCAGCCACTGGCACTGAGCGGGGGTGAGTGGAACCGGCGCATCGAGGTGGCCGGCCAATGCGAACCAAGCGGTTCGCGTGGCCAGTTCGGTCCGCCCCTGCAGGATCGCCTGCAGGTCGAACTGGACCTCCTCGCGCGGTTCGAACATGACGATGGTGCAGCGGCGCAGTTGCATGGCGAGGTCCGGGGAGGGCTGCGGACATTCTACGAGCCGCGCTGCCAATTGCCGCGGAGGTGGCCGGTCAGGGCGGGTAATTGCGTTATGACGGCGACCTCACGGCAGGTCGGGGATCTAGCAGCCACGCAGGGCGTGGCTCTACAGGTCCTCCGGCTTTCGCCGATAACCGTTCTTCCACCCTTGGATTGACTGCAATGAGCGACGAAAGTACCGGTAAAAGCAAGATCTCCCCGGAAGCGGCGTCACGGCTGGTGAGCCGCCTGATCGACGACCCGGCGTTCCGCGAACTGTTCCAGCGTGACGCGCGCCAGGCGCTCGCCCGGATCGGTTACGACGTGGACACCAACCCCGACTGCTGCACGGTCAACCAGCTGGCCTCGGCCGACGAGTTGCGCGAGGTGCAGGCCAAGCTCGAGCAATACCTGAGCACCTCCAGCG
>JAEXNZ010000007.1 GCA_023439425.1 Pseudomonadota bacterium | reverse complement strand
TCCGTAGGTACCACGCCCTGCGTGGTACCCGCGCAAGGCGCGGCACAAGCGTCCGAAGACGGTATCCCCGACGTTGCGGGCCATTACCCGACGTTTGGCAATGATCGAAACCACGCGTCAGGCGTTCATGACGCCGGAACGAAAACCAGCCACGCAGGGCGTGGCTCTACGGGCACCCGAACGTTGGTATCCACCAACGTCGTGTTGACAGACATGAACGCGCTCGACCACTCTTCACCCCCTGTGGGCGCAATGGCATTGCGACAGGCGGAGGGGCCTGATCGTGCCGCGTTCCGCAGCCTGCGCTGCACCCTTCTGCGGCAAGACTCCCCGGATTTTCTGCGTCAGCAAAGGTGTTTCGCCCGCTTATGAAAACGATTACAAAGCCGCTCGTCCTGACCACCGCCATTGCCTTGTCGCTGGCCGCTACCGCCACCGCTGCACCGGCCGCCGGCCCGGACGCCTTCACCGTGCTGCGTCTGCAACAGGTGCCTGCCACGCTCGACGCCGCCACCGTGGGCGCGCAGCTGCAGACGCTGGACGTGGATGCGCTGACCGTGGAAGACGTCGAGCGCGCCGAGGCTGACCGGCTGGTGGCCCTGGCCGATGCACTGGGCTACACCGCGCGCTTCATCACCGTGGACCCCGCTGCGGCCGGAGCGCGCGGCCGCGTGGTGCTCTCGCGCCTGCCGGTGGAAGCTGCTTCCGGCGTGGAAGCGCCGGGCGTGAGCTACCTGCGTCTGAACGATGGCCGCCATGTCGTGGCCCTGTATGCGCCGGCCCCGAAGGCCGATCCCGCGCAGGTCGTGAATACCGCCGCGCAGACGCGCATGGGTGCACCGGCCCTGCTGCTGGGTGCCGTGGACACCGCGCGCGCTGAAGCGACCGGCTATGTGGCGCTGGACGATGCCGCCGGCTACCGCCAGGGCTTCAGCGCAGCGCGCGCCCAGGACGTGAAGCTGCAGGTCAGCGCCAACGGCAAGCCACTGACGGCGCAGCTGCTGACCCTTGATTACGCCGCCCCGGTGGGCGGTGCCACCCCGTGGATGGACACCGGCCTGAGCGCCGATGCGCGCGCTCGCCTGCTGGTGGCGCAGATGACGGTGGACGAGAAGTTCCAGATGCTGCACAGCTACTTCGGGCTGGGCAAGGACGGCGGCCCGCTGCCGGAAGGTGCGGTCGGTTCGGCCGGCTTCGTGCCCGGCGTGCCGCGCCTGGGTATTCCCGCCCAGCAGTCGGCCGATGCCGGCGTGGGCGTGACCAACCCCGGCGGCATCCGTAAGGGCGACATCGCCACCGCGATGCCGTCGGGCCCGTCGACCGCCTCCAGCTGGAACCCGCAGATCGCCTACACCGGCGGTGCCACCATGGGCCGCGAAGCCTGGCAGCAGCGTTTCAACATCCTGCTGGCCGGCAGCGTCAACCTGCAGCGCGATCCGCGCAACGGCCGCAACTTCGAATACGCCGGCGAAGACCCGCTGCTGGCCGGGCGCATGGTCGGCGAATCGATCCGTGGCGTGCAGCGCCAGCACGTGATCTCCACCATGAAGCACTTCGCGCTGAATGACATGGAGACCTCGCGCAACTTCCACAGCGCCGAAATCGGCGAGCAGGCCATGCGTGAATCGGACCTGCTGGCCTTCGAAATTGCCCTGGAAGAAGGCAAGCCGGGCTCGGTGATGTGCTCGTACAACAAGATCAACGGCACCTATGGCTGTGAGCACGATTACCTGATGAACCAGGTGCTCAAGCAGGAATGGAAGTTCCCCGGTTACGTGATGTCCGACTGGGGCGGCGTGCACAGCGGCTCGAAGGCCGCACTGGCCGGGTTGGACCAGCAGTCGGCGGGCGAGGTGTTCGACAAGGCGGTGTACTTCGATGAACCGCTGCGCCTGGCGGTGGCCGGCGGCGTGGTGCCGCAGGCGCGTCTGGACGACATGGTCGCGCGCATCCTGCGCACCATGTTCGCGCACGGCAACTTCGACCTGCCGCCGCAGCATGTGGCCATCGACGTGCAGGCCGGTTTCGATGCCGCCCAGCGCACGGTGGAAGAGGGCAGCGTGCTGCTGCGCAATGAACGCAACGTGCTGCCGCTGGCCGCCGACGTGAAGCGCATCGTGGTGATCGGCGGGCATGCCGACAAGGGCGTGATCGGTGGCGGTGGTTCGTCGCACGTGGGTTACACCGCCCGTGGCACCAATGCGGTGCCGGGTGTGCTGCCGACCACCTGGCCGGGCCCCGTGATCTTCCACCCGTCCTCGCCTCTGGAGGCGCTGCGCGCCGAGCTGCCCAACGCCACCATCGAGTATGTGGATGGCACGAATGCAGCTGCGGCCGCCGAGGTGGCGATTGTGTTCGCCACCCAGTGGTCGGCCGAATCGGTCGACCTGCCGCACATGAAACTGCCCGCCAACCAGGACGCGCTGATTGCCGGCGTGGCCAAGGCCAACCCGAACACCGTGGTGGTGCTGGAAACCAACGGTCCGGTCGAGCTGCCGTGGCTGCAGCAGGTGCCGGCGCTGCTGCAGGCGTGGTACCCGGGCATCCGCGGCGGCGAAGGCATTGCCGCGCTGCTGACCGGCAAGGTCAACCCGTCCGGCCGCCTGCCGGTGACCTGGCCGGTGGACGCCAGCCAGCTGCCGCGT
>JAEXNZ010000565.1 GCA_023439425.1 Pseudomonadota bacterium | reverse complement strand
CGTGGCCGGCGGTGTTCGGCATCGCCCTGCCGTTGTTCATGGTCACCATGGCCTCGCAGAACATTCCCGGCGTGGCGGTGATCCGCGCTTCGGGCTACGACACGCCGGTATCGCCGGTGATCGGCTGGATCGGCGTGGTCAACACAGTGCTGGCTCCCTTTGGTGCCTACGGACTGAACCTGGCAGCGATCACGGCGGCGATCTGCATGGGCCGCGAAGCGCATGAAGATCCGTCACGGCGTTACACCGCTGCGGTAGCCGCCGGAGCCTTCTACATTGTGGTGGGTCTGTTCGGGGCGACGGTGGCGGCCGTATTCGCTGCGTTCCCGCGCGAACTGGTCGCCTGTGTCGCCGGTATCGCCCTGTTCGGCACCATCGCCAACAGTCTGGCGATGGCGCTGCGTGAGGAGGGCGACCGTGAAGCGGCACTGGTGACTTTCCTGGTGACCGCGTCGGGAATGTCGCTGGCCGGCATCGGCTCGGCGTTCTGGGGGCTGGTCGCTGGCGCGATCTGCCTGCTGGCGCTGCGGGTCAGGCCCCAGCCAGCACGTTGATCGCACCCAGCACGACCATGCCCATCACCACCGCCCAGGCGCTGGTGCCACCGCGACGGCGGACTTCGGCCTGCACCCGCTCGGGCTGATCCGGGTACCGACGCTGCTGGCGCGCGATCAGCCGGTCACAGTGCCAGCGGTACAACTGGTTGGCGCTGGCACACAGCGCCAGCTTCAACACCAGCATGACGATCAGGGCCACCACCTCGAATTCCGGCAGCAGGGCGATCACCCCGCCCACGATGAAGCCGAGGCCAAAGAAGCCCAGCGCCACCAGATACATCTTCCGGTACAGCAGCCAGTAGACATCGAAAAACAGCGCCGGCCAGTGCCAGGGACGGGCCATGCGTCCGTTGGCTTCTCCCAGATGCCAGCGCTTCGCGTAGGTCCAGAAGTTGTTGTCCACGGCCCGGGCCAGCAGCGGGTAGCGGTCATTCAACGAAACCGCCTCGGCGATCTCGGCATCGCTGGGCAGGTCCGACAGCTCGGTGTCCGGTGCGGCGTACGGGTTGCTTGCGGCATCGTCCGCGCGGTCATCAACCGGGTTGCGCTCACTGCTCATAACGGAGCGACGCTGAAGGTCTGCTGCAGCACATGCTGCGCGCCGGGCGCGAGGGTGACCACGTCCGGGCCGGCATTGGCTGCTTCCAGGCAGACGTAGTGGCGCCAGCCCTTGCCGACGTCAGCCATCTTCGCCGCACCGGCCTCGCCGGGGTTCCAGGCCACTAGTGTGCGGCTGCCCAGGGTGGTGATGGCGATGCTGCGCTTCAGGCCCGGATCCTTCAGCACATAGCGGCCGCCTGCCTGGGTGTAGATGCGGTCGCTGCGGCCTGGGTCACGCGGATCGCGCAGCGACCAGTCGCCCTGCTGGCTTCGCGGAGTGGCGTAGTTCTCGAACTTGTCCAGGTAGGTAAGGCCGTCCAGCCCGGACACGCTGACCTGGGTAGCGTCGCTGACCTTGAAGTAGTTGTGCAGGGCCTCGGTGAAGCTGATCGCCTGCGAACCGGTGTTGCGGGTGATCAGCTGCTGCTCGAGGGTGCGGCCGATGCGCAGCTGCATGCTCAGCTGCAGGTCCAGCGATTCCAGTGCGGGCGGGACCAGGGTGAGCACGACGGTACCGTCGGCTTCGCGTCGGGCCTGCTGCAAGGTCCACGGCAGATCGCGGACGAAGCCGTGCGAAGGCACATCGTTCCCCTGCCCCTGCCGCCCGAAGTACGGCCAGCACACGGGCGTGCCGCCGCGGATCGGAGTTGGCAGTGCCTGCGCGGTGGGCGACAGCCACATCACGTCCTGCCCGCCCTTGGGCACATACGAAAGCAGCTGACCGCCGAACACGGAAATGGCGGCCGACGCGAAGGGCGTTTCCACCTTCCACGCCGGGAAGCCCTGCACGCTGCCCAGACTCAAGCCTTCCAGTTTCGGCAGGGCAGCGCTGGGACCGGCCGGCGACTGCAGCAGACGGGCGCGATTGGGCGGCAGGGTGAACACAGTGGATTCGGACATGGCAGAGGTCGCAGCAGGAAGAGGAGGCGCGGTGCGCAGGGCGGTGAGGATGCGTTGGCCGGCACGACCATCGGCCGGGGTCAGGCCCAGCCGTTGCTGTTCGACCTGGATGGCGCGGCGGCTGGCGGTGCCGATCATGCCGTCAGCGGTACCGATGTCATGACCGCGGGCGAGCAGCAGGGTCTGCAGTTCGCGGCGTTCAGTACGGCCGATGCCGGGATCGTCGGTGGGCCAGGCAGCCACCGTGCCGGTACCGCCGCGCAGGCGGTCGGCGAGGGTGGCGATGGCCAGGGCGTAGCTTTCGGCGGCGTTGTAGGCGTAGATCGCGTCGTAATTGCGGAACACCAGCCAGGCCGGGCCCTTGGGGCCGGTGGGCAGCAGCAGCGCGGCGTTCGCGTCGGCAGGCAACCCGGCCGGAGCCAGCGTGCCGCCGCCGACCGGCACGATGCCCAGCGCGCGCCAGTCGGCCAGCGGCTTGCGCTGGGTGCGGCCGGCCAGGCCGGCGTTGAAACCGGCCGGTATCGTGACTTCCATGCCCCACGGCTGACCGGTGCGCCAGCCGGCCTTCTTCAGGTAGTTGGCGGTGGAGGCCAGCGCGTCGGGAATGCTGGCAACGAGATCGCGGCGGCCGTCGCCATCGCCGTCCACCGCGATGCGCGCATAGGTGGACGGCATGAACTGGGTATGGCCGAACGCGCCGGCCCAGGAGCCGGTGAGGCCGTCGGCACTGAGTTCGCCGGCATCCAGCAGTTTGAGCAGGGAAAGCAGTTCGCCACGGAAGAAAGGCTGGCGGCGGCCGTTACAGGCCAGCGTGGCCAGCGACTGCAACAGCGGGCGCTTGCCGAACACGCGGCCGTAATCGCTCTCCACACCCCAGACCGCGACGATGGTGGCCGGATCGACGCCGTACTGGTCGGATACCGTGGCCAGCAGATCCCGGTGCTGGGCCAGGCGGGCACGCCCATCGTCGACCCGCTGGCTGTCCACCAGTGCGGCCAGGTAGTCCCACAGCGGCGTGGTGAATTCCGGCTGTGCATCCAGCAGCGGCAGCACGCTCAGGTCCGGCGTGAGTCCCGCGGTGAGCCGGGTGAAGCCCTCCGCGGAGACGCCCTGCTTGAGCGCCTGGGTCTGGATGCCGGCCAGACAGCGGTCGAAGGCAGGATCGGCGCTCTGTGCGAGCGCAACCACAGGGCTGCCGATCAGCGCGGCGGCAACGGCAGACCAGACAGAAGGCAGACGGAACGACAGCATCAGGCAGACTCGGTCGCAACAGGGTCGGGGTCCAGCATAGGCGAATGCGCCGAAACCGGCAGCGCCTGTGACAGCCCCTGCAGCATCAGCACCAGCGCGCCCAGCCGCTGCAGCAGCGCACCACGCTGGTCAGGTGCCAGCGCCGCGCGCAGGCCCCCCAGCTGCCGCGCTGCGTCGGCCATGCCGGCCAGCTGCAGTGCCTGCGCCGACGCCTGCAGGCGTTCCCAGGCCCCGCTGTGCTGGTGACGCAGCCCCTGCTCCAGCAGCAGCGCCAGCAGTTCGGTGACCGCTTCCAATGCCTGCGCCGCCGCCGATTGTGGTGGCCGCAGGGTTGGCAGCAGCACCGGTTCGCCGGCCGTCGCGACCTGCAGGACCACCGCCTGGCGGTCAGTCAGCAGGGCCAGCGGCAGCATGCGCAGCTGGCCTGCGTGGTGCTGCACCGTGCCGGCCACGGCACGCAGTTGCCCGAACTCGCCCTGCAACGCCCGCGCCAGGGTGTCCACCGTCGCCGGCGCAGCCGCGCGATGGGGCTGGTACAGCCACAGCGGAACCGCCGCGTCACCGCTGTCGT
>JAEXNZ010000532.1 GCA_023439425.1 Pseudomonadota bacterium | reverse complement strand
GTGGTGTTCAACACCGCCATGACCGGTTATCAGGAAGTGCTGACTGATCCTTCCTACGCCCGCCAGATGGTCACGCTGACCTACCCGCATATCGGCAACACCGGCATGACCGACCAGGACGACGAGGCCCGCAAGGTGTGGTCGGCCGGTCTGATCGTGCGCGATGTGCCGCGCCGCCCCAGCAACTGGCGCAGCCAGGTGTCGCTGCAGGACTGGCTGAACCAGCGTGGCGTGGTGGCCATTTCCGGCATCGATACCCGCAAGCTGACCCGTATCCTGCGCGAGAAGGGCGCGCAGAACGGCGCACTGATGGCCGGTGACGACATCAATGTCGACGTCGCGCTGGAAGCCGCGCGCAAGTTCCCGGGTCTGAAGGGCATGGACCTGGCCAAGGTGGTGAGCACGGATGCGACCTACAGCTGGAACGAGGGCCAGCTGGACCTGGACCGCAACGCGTTCGTCAACGCCGCGCCGCAGTACAAGGTCGTCGCCTACGACTTCGGTGCCAAGCTGAACATCCTGCGCATGCTCGCCGAGCGCGGCTGCGACATCACCGTGGTGCCGGCGCAGACGCCCGCCGCCGAAGTGCTGGCGCTGAATCCGGACGGCGTGTTCCTGTCCAACGGCCCGGGCGCCCCGGAACCGTGCGACTACGCCATCGACGCCATCAAGGTGTTCCTGGACAAGAAGCTGCCGACCTTCGGCATCTGCCTGGGTCACCAGTTGCTGGCGCTGGCCTCCGGTGCGAAGACCGTCAAGATGGGTCACGGTCACCACGGTGCCAACCACCCGGTGCAGGACCTGGACAGTGGTCGGGTGATGATCACTTCGCAGAATCACGGCTTCGCCGTGGATGAAGCCACGCTGCCGGCGACTCTGCGCGTGACCCACCGTTCGCTGTTCGACGGCACCAACCAGGGCATCGCCCGCACCGACGTGCCGGCGTTCTCGTTCCAGGGTCACCCGGAAGCCTCACCCGGTCCGCACGACGTCAGCCCGCTGTTCGACCAGTTCGTGGCGCTGATGGCGCAGGCCAAGGCCTGATGCGCATCGCCGCGCTCCTGCTGTCGATGTTGATCGCCGGTACCGCGCAAGCCGGCCCGGCGAATCCTGCAGATGTCGAGCAGATCATGCGCGGCTTGGGCGTGGGTGCGGATTCGGCCGCGCTCAATGCGGTCGTCGCCTCGTCTGTGGCCGAGATGAAGGCGCTGCCAGGTTCACCCGTTCAGTCCGAAGAGCAGATCAGCTGCATTCACCGCGTGATGCTCAACGTCGGCATCGACAATGTTCGAGATGGCGTTGTGTCGGCGCTGGGTGATCAGGGCGATACGGTGGTCGCCGATTGGCTCGCATTCATGGCCTCGCCGATGGGCGAAGCCATTGTAGTGAGAGGCCGCGGTGACGCCGATGCGTCAGATGCCATGGTGAAGGCGATGACCGCCGAGCAGAAGGAAGAGGCCGGGCGGTTCCTGGTCTCACCGAGCGCAACGCGTCTGATGGAGGCGTTGGCGGCAGAGACCGACAACGCTGCCGGCAGCGCGCGTGCGCATCAGCGACTTGCTGCGGACTGCGACCTGCACCTTCCCGTTGATAAAAGTTCCTGATCGACAGCGTGCGATCAATCCCCCCTTGTCACGCTGTATTGACTTAGAGAAGAAAATGCCAAAGCGCACTGACCTCAAGACCATCCTCATCATCGGTGCCGGCCCGATCGTCATCGGCCAGGCCTGCGAGTTCGACTACTCCGGCGCGCAGGCCTGCAAGGCGCTGCGTGACGAGGGTTACGGCGTGGTGCTGGTCAACAGCAATCCGGCCACCATCATGACCGACCCGGAGATGGCTGACGCCGTCTACATCGAGCCGATCAACTGGCAGACGGTCGAGAAGATCATCGCCAAGGAAAAGCCCGACGCGCTGCTGCCGACCATGGGTGGCCAGACCGCACTGAATTGCGCGCTGGACCTGGCTGACAACGGCGTGCTCGAGAAGTACAACGTCGAGCTGATCGGTGCCAAGCGTGAAGCGATCCGCATGGCTGAAGACCGCGAGCTGTTCCGCGTCGCCATGGGTGAGATCGGTCTGGAGTGCCCGACCGCCGCCGTTGCCCACACCCTGGACGAAGCGCTGGAAATCCAGACCCGCGTCGGCTACCCGACCATCATCCGCCCCAGCTTCACCCTGGGTGGCAGCGGTGGCGGCATTGCCTACAACCGCGAAGAGCTGGTCGAGATCGTCAGCCGCGGTCTGGAACTGTCGCCGACCACCGAAGTGCTGGTGGAAGAATCGGTGCTGGGCTGGAAGGAATTCGAGATGGAGGTGGTGCGCGACACCGCCGACAACTGCATCATCGTCTGCTCGATTGAAAACCTCGACCCGATGGGCGTGCACACCGGTGACTCGATCACCGTGGCTCCGGCCCAGACCCTGACCGACAAGGAATACCAGCGCCTGCGCGATGCCTCCATCGCCGTGCTGCGCAAGATCGGCGTGGACACCGGTGGCTCGAACGTGCAGTTCGGCATCAACCCGGAAACGGGTCGCGTCGTCGTCATCGAAATGAACCCGCGCGTGTCGCGTTCGTCGGCGCTGGCCTCCAAGGCCACCGGCTTCCCGATCGCCAAGGTCGCTGCCAAGCTGGCCGTGGGTTACACCCTGGACGAGCTGAAGAACGAAATCACCGGTGGCCTGACCCCGGCCTCGTTCGAACCGTCGATCGACTACGTGGTCACCAAGATTCCGCGCTTCGCCTTCGAGAAGTTCCCGGCTGCCGATGCCCGCCTGACCACCCAGATGAAGTCGGTGGGAGAGGTGATGGCGATGGGCCGCACCTTCCAGGAGTCGGTGCAGAAGGCCCTGCGTGGTCTGGAAACCGGCAAGGTCGGCTTCGACCCGACCGAACTGGACCTGGGCAACGAAGATGACCTGCAGACCCTGCGCCGCGAACTGAAGGCTCCGGGTCCGGAGCGTCTGTTCTACGTGGCTGACGCGTTCCGCGCCGGCATGAGCGTCGAAGAGATCTACAACCTGTCGTTCATCGATCCCTGGTTCCTGGACCAGATCGAAGAGATCATCGCCGAAGAAACCAAGGTCGCTGCCGACGGCATCGATGCGCTCGACGCTGCGCGCCTGCGCAAGCTCAAGCGTGCCGGTTTCTCCGACGCGCGCCTGGCCCAGCTGACCGGCACCAACGAAGCGGCCGTGCGCGCGCTGCGTCGCGCCCACAAGGTGCGTCCGGTGTACAAGCGCGTTGACTCCTGCGCCGCCGAGTTCGCCACCGGCACTGCCTACCTGTACTCGACCTACGAGGACGAGTGCGAAGCCGCGCCGAGCAACCGCGACAAGATCATGATCCTGGGCGGCGGTCCGAACCGCATCGGCCAGGGCATCGAGTTCGACTACTGCTGCGTGCACGCGGCACTGGCGCTGCGCGAGGATGGCTATGAAACCATCATGGTCAACTGCAACCCGGAAACCGTGTCG
>JAEXNZ010000484.1 GCA_023439425.1 Pseudomonadota bacterium | reverse complement strand
GTGGTGTTGGGGCGGGCGATGGCGGGGGAAGATGGGGTGGCGACGGCGGTGGGACACGTTGAACGGTTGATTCGTTGACGTGTTTCGCACCACGAGGGTCACGACCAACGGTCGTGACCTACCGTGTTGACCCGAATTCAAGGTTGGCGGTGGAGCCGGCGGTAGAGGACGGGCAGTACCAGCAGGGTGAGCAGCGTGGAGGACACGATGCCACCGATGACAACTGTGGCCAACGGGCGCTGTACCTCGGAACCGGCACCGACGTTGAACGCCATCGGCACGAAGCCGAGTGAGGCGACCAGGGCGGTCATCAACACCGGGCGCAGGCGGCCGAGTGCGCCTTCGCGCACGGCGTCGTTCAGGGCAAGGCCGTTGTCGCGCAGGCTGCGCACGAAGCTGATCATCACCAGGCCGTTGAGCACGGCCACGCCGGACAGCGCGATGAAGCCGACGCCGGCGGAGATCGACAACGGAATGCCGCGTGCGGCCAATGCGAGCACACCACCGGTGAGCGCCAGCGGTACCCCGCTGAACACGATGGCGGCGTCCTTGATCGAGCCGAACGCCCAGAACAGCAGCGCGAAGATCAGCAGCAACGTCACCGGCACCACGACGGACAGGCGCTGGCTTGCGGAGATCAGCTGTTCGAAGCTGCCGCCGTACTCCAGCCAGTAGCCGTGGGGCACCTGCACGTTCTGGTTGATGGCCTGCTGCAGCTCGCCGACGAAACTACCCAGGTCGCGGTCGCGCACGTTGGCGGTGACTACGATGCGGCGCTTGCCGTTCTCGCGGTTGATCTGGTTCCGGCCTTCGCTGTTGGCCAGCGTGGCCAGCTCACGCAACGGCACGGTGCGGGCACTGCCGCTGGTCCAGTTGTCGGCGCGGCTGGATTCATCCGCATCGCCACCGGCCAGCGCTGGCTCCAGCGACACCGGCAGGTCGGCCAGCGCGGCCGGGTCCTGACGCAGGGCTTCGGGCAGGCGCACCACAATGTCGAAGCGGCGGTCGCCTTCGAACAGCTGCCCGGCAACCTGTCCGCCCACTGCCGTGGCGACGGTGGACTGCACCTGCCCGGGATTCAATCCGTAACCCGCCAGCGCGGCGCGATTGGGGGTGACCGTAAGCAACGGCAGCCCACTGGTTTCTTCCACGCGCACATCCGCCGCGCCGGGCACCTGGCCGGCCACGCTGGCAATGCGCCTGCCCACCGACAGCAGGGTATCGAGGTCATCGCCGAACACCCTCACCGCCACATCCGCCCGCACGCCGGAGATGAGTTCATTGGTGCGCATCTGGATGGGCTGGGTGAACTCGTAGTTGTTGCCGGGCAGCTGCTCCACGGCTTCCTCGAGTTCAGCCAGCAGCACCGCGCGTGGTTTGCGCGGATCGGGCCAGTCCTTCCGGGGTTTCATCATGATGAAGGTGTCGGCGACCGAAGGCGGCATCGGATCGGACGCGACTTCCGGCGTGCCGATCTTGGAGAACACCTTGCTCACCTCGGGGAACTGCACCAGCCGGTTCTCGATCAGCGTCTGCATCTGCACCGACTGGGTCAGGCTGGTGCCGGGAATACGCATGGCATGCATGGCGATATCGCCCTCGTCCAGGTTCGGCACGAACTCGCTGCCCAGGCGGGTCGCGAGCAGGCCACAGGCCACCACCAGCACCGCTGCGCCACCGACCATCCAACGCCCACGCCGCAGCGAAAAGTCCAGCGCCGGGGCATAGCGGGTACGCACCCAGGCCATCAACCGGTTCTCCTTCTCCTGCACGCGTCCGCCCAGGAACAGCGCGATCGCGGCCGGCACGAAGGTCAGGGCCAGCACCATTGCACCGGTGAGCGCCAGCACCACGGTAATGGCCATGGGGTGGAACATTTTTCCTTCCACGCCACTGAGCGCGAAGATCGGCAGGTACACGGCGGTGATGATGCCCAGCCCGAACAGACTGGGGCGGATCACCTCGGCGGTGGCGCTGGCGGTTTCGGCAAAGCGTTCGGCCACGGTCATGTCGCGCCCAAGAGCGTGTTGGCGTTCACCGAAGCGACGCAGGCAGTTCTCGATGATGATCACCGCGCCGTCGACGATCAGCCCGAAGTCCAGTGCACCCAGGCTCATCAGGTTGGCCGACACCCCGCCTCGGGCCATGCCGGTGAGGGTGAACAGCATCGCCAGCGGAATCACTGCCGCGGTAATCAATGCAGCGCGGAAATTCCCCAGCAGCAGGAACAGCACCACGATCACCAGCAGCGCACCTTCAATCAGATTTTTCGCCACGGTCTGGATGGTGCGGTCGACCAGCGCGGTGCGGTCGTAGCTGGCGGTGACGGTCACCCCTTCTGGCAGGCTGCGTTGGGCCTGCTGCAGCCGCGCGGCGGCGGCCTGGGCGACCTCGCGGCTGTTGGCCCCGATCAACATCACCACGGTGCCCATCACCACTTCATGCCCGTTCTGGGTGGCCGCGCCACTGCGCAGTTCAGGACCGTCCTTGACCTCGGCCACGTCGTGCACGTGAATCGGCACGCCTTCGCGACGGGCCAGCACGATGTTGCCGATCTCCTCCAGGTTGGCGACCTGGCCGGGAATGCGCACCAGGAACTGCTGGCCGTTGCGCTCGATGTAACCGGCACCGACATTCTGGTTGTTGGTTTCAACCGCCTGCGCAACATCCTCCAGCGTGAAACCCAGCGCGCGCAGACGGGCCGGATCCGGCGTGATGTGGACCTGTCGCTGGAAGCCACCAATGGTGTTGACCTCGGTAACACCTGGCACATTGCGCAACTGCGGACGGATCACCCAATCCTGCAGGGTGCGCAGGTCGGTGGCGGTGTAGGGGGTGCCATCGGGCTTGCGCGTCTTGGGATCGGCGTCAATGGTGTACATGAAAATTTCACCGAGGCCGGTGGCAATCGGCCCCAGCTGCGGATCCAGACCCACCGGAATCTGCGATTTCACCTGCTGCAGGCGTTCAGCCACCTGCTGCCGGGCAAAGTAGATATCGGTGCCGTCCTCGAACGCCACGGTGACCTGGGACAGACCGTAGCGCGACAATGAGCGCACCTGCTCCAACCGTGGCAGGCCGGCCATCACCGTTTCCACCGCATAGGTGATGCGCTGTTCCGCTTCAAGTGGCGAGTAACCCGGCGCAGCGGTGTTGATCTGCACCTGCACGTTGGTGATGTCAGGGGTGGCGTCGATCGGCAGCCGGGTGAAGCTCCAGATGCCCACCGCGATCAATGCCAGGGTGAGCGTCATCATCAACCAGCGGTGCGCGATGGACGCGCCGATGATGCGCTCGAGCAGTGTTGGACGCTCAGTGCTCATGCGCGGCCCCCGCCTTGCCGATGTCGGCCTTGATCACATAGCTCTGTTCGACCACGACCTCTTCGCCGACGCTGAGGCCGTCCAGCACCTCGGCCTTCTGCGCGTCGCGTGCGCCGAGCTTCACCGGGCGCGCGGTGTAGGTGTCGCCCGTGCGCACGAACACGACGTCCTGGCCATCGAGGGTCTGCACGGCAGTGAGCGGCACCACCTGGGCGGCGGCGGTGGTCGCCACCACGATGCGCGCCTTCACCGCCGCGCCGGGCCGCCACAGGCCGTCGTCATTGCGCAGCGAAGCCCGGGCAACGGTGCTCTGGCTGGCGGTGGCGGTACCGGGCAACACGCGTTCCAGCGTGGTGGCCTGGCTGACGCCGTCGGTCATGCGCGACACGGTAACCGGCACACCGGCAGTGATGTGCTGGGTGTCGTTGCCGAAGATATGCAGGTCCACCCACAGCGTGGACAGATCGCCGATCTCGAACAACGGCGTGCCCTCGCCTGCCACACCGCCGACCTGCGCCTGCCGTGCCAGCACCACGCCGCTGATCGGCGCGCTGAGGGTGTACGTAGACAAGCTCAGGTTGCTGTCGATGCTGGCCAGCACCTGCCCCGCCTTTACGTTGTCGCCGACGTTGGCGCGCAGCGTGCGGATCGGGCCGGGGAAACGCGCCATCACCTGGGCGACGCGGCCGTCGACGGGGGTGAGCAGGCCTTGCACATCGTGTTCGTCGGCGATGGTGCCGGCGGTCACCGCAGCGACGCGGATGCCGGCCTGCTCGGCCATGGCGGCAGAAATGGTGGTGCGCTGCGGTTCTTCATTGTCGTGGGTGTCGCCGTGTTCGTCGGACCCCGCTGCTTCGCCCGGGCCGTGGTCATGATCGGCTTCGGTGTCGGTCGTGGCTGCGGACGATGCGTCTTTGCCGCATCCACTGAGGGCGAACACGGCCAGCAGCACGGCAGCGGCCAGCATAGTGCGGGTGGTGAAAGCGGTCATGGGCGGTGCTCCGTGGACACTGCAGCGGGTGCGGGGGCGGCGTCGCTGACCAGCAGGCTCTGCCCGGTCAGGCGCTGGATCTCGATCAGGCCGGTCTGCGCAGCGATCGCGGCGTCCAGCTGGCGTTGCCGCGCTTCAATACGCAGCGCCTGCAGTTGCGCCCACTCCATGTAGCTGACCGCGCCTGCCCGCCATGCGGTTTCCGCGGCTTTTTCGGCGCGTTGCAGTTGCGGCAGCACGTCGCGCGCCAGTCGCGTGACCTCCAGCCGCGCGGTCTGGTAGCGCCCATGGGCTTCGGCCAGAGTGGCGTACAACTGCATTTCGCGCGCCTGACGATCAATGCCGGTCAGAGCCCGCTCGGACTCGGCCGCACGAATCTCCGGCTCGGCGCGACGCACACTGCCCAGCGGCAGACTGAAGCCGGCGACCAGCGAGGTGTCACGGCTGTCGCGGCTGTTGCGCACACCTACCTGCCAGTTGAAGTCCGGCCTGGCCTGGGTGCGCGCCAACTGCAGCTGCGCGTCACGGATGCGGCCTTCGCCGGCGAGAACGGCCAGCTCCGGCGTGCCCTGCAGCAGGTCAGTCAACACGCTCAGATCCTGCAAGGCGGGCAGCTGCAGCGGGCTGCCACTGACCATGTCGAAGTCGGGTTGGCGTTGCTGCCACAGCGCGGCCAATGCGACCTTGGCCGACTGCGCCATCTGCAGCGCACGGTCGCGGTCCAGTTCGGCCTGGGCCAGTTGTGCCTGTGCGGTCAGCAGCACCGATTCGGGCGAAGCACCCGCCTGCAGACGCAGGCGCGCAGCGGCCACAGCACGTCGTCGCTGCTCGATGTCGGTGCGGGCGATCTCCAACTGCTGCCCGGCCTGGGTCACCTTCAGATAGCGGCGGGCGACTTCGGCCATCAGGTCCAGCCGTGCGATCTCGCGCTGTGGGGCCAGCGCATCCAGATTGGCCTGGGCCAGGGTGCGGCGGGCGTCCAGCTTGCCCCCGCGCTCCAGCACCCCGGCCAGGCTGACCGTGAGTTCGGCAGCATCGATGCCGCGCGCGGCCCCGGTGCCCAGCGCGTTCTCCAGCTCAACGCCGAAGGTGAGCGGTGGCCGCAGCGTGGCCGCGTCGCGTCGGGCTTCCAGCACCGGGCGCTGTGCGTCGACCAGGCGCAGGTCGGGGTGCTGGCGGGCGACGCGGGCGATGGCGTCGTCGAGGGTCAGTGCGGGAACGAGTGCGTCGGGGACGGTGCGCTCGGCACTGTGTTGAACAGGAATAGCGGGCGGCGTGCCCTGCGCATGAACGCAAGACACGAACGCCAAGGCCGCAAGAGCGGCCACGTGCGTCCACATGGGAATCTCCAGATAGCAGAAAGGTTCAGCGAACGCGGCACTCGGCCGCGTGGCGTCAACCGGCTATCGGGGGGCGCAGCAGATTTTCCGGTGGCTGCGTGCGCAGCGCATCGTCGAGCCCGGCCGGGACAACATGAGCCGGTGCAGGCGGCAGCTGCCAGCTGGGCGCGGCAAAGGCGAGCATGCCGCCCTGTCCGTGGCAATGACCACAGTGCACCAGCGCATGCAGCAACCGGCCACCGGTATCGTCGTCACCATGCCCGTCATCGTGGTCCGGTTCCGACGCGGGATGCGACACCGAGGGGTGATCTGCATGCGACAACGCTTGCAGATCGCCCAGCGCCGACGCCAGCGCGCCACCGGCGGTACCCAGCAGCATCACCGCCAGCAGAAGCAGGCGGAGCGGCAGCGGACAGCGGTGGCGCAGACGGGACAGCATGGCCGGCAGGGTAGCGGCCGCCGTGGTCGTTACACAATCGCAGGGCCGGGCTCGATTCATACGGGGGTGCCGCGCGGGACCTCTTCCAGGCGGCTGGCCAGGGTCTGACGCAGATGATCGAGATCGCGGAACTCTTGCGGCGCAGCTGAGCGGCTGTCGGAACCAGCCTCCTCGGTGGATTGCAGGCGCACGCCACCGGCCTCCGTCGGCACAATGCGGTGAGCGACGAGGCCGCGTGCCGCGGACCGACGCACCAGCACCTGCTCACCGCTGTCGAGTTCCAACAGTCGATAGGTACCAACGCGCGCGAGGGCGACCCTGCAGCTCGCGATCGCGGCACGCAGCTGACGCGCCGTCTGTGCCTGCTCGGCGCTGCAGGGTTCGGGTGTGCTGAGCAGGCCGCCCCTGCCCTGCGTGGGGACCTTGAGCAGGTAGTCGCACTGCATTTCGCCGCTGTGGGTCAACGGCCCAGGTGGAATCGAGCGGCCCGGATCGAAGCCGACGCGCGGCTGGTTGCTTTCGCCGGGATCGGCATCTTCCACACGCAGGGCGGGAATGCCCAACCTCGGCCCCACCCCGGCTATGCCGTTGGTGCTGCCGGCATAGCCGTTGCTGAGCAAAGCGACCCAGCGGCGCACGCCATGCAGATGCTCCCGCTGGCGCTGGTCGTGGATGATGCGCTGCGCCGCCACATGACTGATCACCCGCACACGCAGGTCGGCGGCGGATTCATGTGGGCTGTCCAGCTCGTCGGCAGCACCTTTCAGGTGGTAGCTGGTCATCTGGTCCAACGCCACCACGCGCAGCCCCGCACGGCTGGCCGCATCCAGCACGGCCGCATAGGTGCTGCCCCCCTGCGTGTCGGTCATGTGGCCACTGTCGATCTGGCGCATGAAGTGCTGCAGGGGTTCCGGCGAGTGACCGGTGCGATGCAGTGTGTCCAGGTGCTTCTGGTGCAGGTCGTACTGCAGCTGATCCAGGTACAGGGTATCGACGCCGAGCGAACGCAGCACCGCCATGTTCTGGATCAGCAACTGCTTGCTGGCACGACCGGCATTGGCTTCGGCCACGATCAGTCCCGGGCTGGTGGTCAGCAGGCGGCGCAGTACGTCGGCCGGGTGCGGACATCCGTCCAGGGTCGGCGCGGTGATGCCGTGCGCAGGTGCAGCCACCGGCATGGCCCGCACATCGGCCAACAGCGCCGTGCGCGTGCGATAGAACAATGCCTGTGCATGCTGCTCTGAGGAACCGGCACGAAGCAGGTAGTCGGGATCGAGGGCGCGCCGCGAGTCGCGCAGCAGCCCCAGGAGGATGCGTGCCTCTTTGGGCGGTATGAGAAAGCGAGCGGTGGGGTCTGGCGTGGGCGTGACCGCAGCGACGGCGGGCATTTCCCCGTTGCGGACCGATTGCAGCTGCGGCTGGCCTTCAGCCTGCGGTAGTCCAGGCAGCGCGTCTCGCGGTGCTGCGACCCGCATGCGCTGTCGCAGCGCGCTCAGGGCATCCAGCATGTTCACTACTCCTTGGGATGACGCGCGCCCAGCGTGGCGCGCGCCCCCAACCATAGTGATCCGCATCCGTCAGAGTGCGAACTGGCTTCCAGTATCGACAGAATCTATCGATTCCGATGCCAAAGACGACATTACGGCGCGCGTCGTTCGGCAATGAACGCCTGGATCTGCTGTTCCAGTACCGGCAGCGGCACCGAACCCTGCTTCAGCACGGCGTCGTGGAAGGCCTTCACGTCGAAGCGGTCGCCGAGATCCTTCTCGGCCTGCGCGCGCAACCGCACGATGGCGATCTCGCCGAGCTTGTAGCTCAACGCCTGGCCCGGCCAGGAAATGTAGCGGTCCACTTCGGTAGTGACTTCATGCTCACTGAGCGCAGTGTGGTCACGCAGATAGGCCAGGGCCTGCTCGCGCGTCCAGCCCTTGTGGTGCACGCCGGTATCGATCACCAGGCGCGCGGCGCGCCACATCTCATAGGTGAGCCGGCCGAAATCTTCATACGGCGTTTCATAGATGCCCATTTCCACGCCGAGCTTCTCGCTGTACAGGCCCCAGCCTTCGCCATAGGCGGAAATGTAGGCGTTGCGGCGGAACTCGGGTTGTTCGCCCTGCTCGGCGGCCAGCGCACCCTGCAGCGCATGGCCCGGGTCGGACTCATGCAGGGTCAATGCGGGCAGGTTGTACAGCGGACGTGCCGGCAGGTTGTAGGTGTTCAGCCAGTAGGTGCCCATGCCGCCGCGACCCGCAGTCCAGAACGGGGCGATGTCCGGCGGCACCGGCACGATGGTGAAACGGGCGCGCGGCAGCGTCATGTACTTGCCGATCTGTCCATCAATGCGCTTGGAAATCCACGCCGCGCGGTACAGCAGCTCGTTGGGCGTCTTGGCGTAGAACTGCGGATCGGTACGCAGGAAGGTCAGGAATTCGGCGAAACTGCCCTTGAAGCCCACCTGCTGGATGATGGTGTTCATCTCGGCCTGGATGCGCGCCACTTCCTTCAGGCCGATCTCGTGGATCTGCTGCGGGGTGAGATCGAGCGTGGTGTATTCGTGGATCTGCTGCTGGTAGTAGGCCTTGCCATCCGGCAGCGCTTCGGCGGCCAGGGTGGTGCGCGCCTGCGGCACGTATTCGTTGAGGAAGAAGGTGCGCAGCTTGCCGAATGCGGGCACCACGCTGTTGCTGATCGCCTCACGTGCCTGCTTCTGCAGCTGCGCCTGTTCGGCGGCCGGAATGCTGGCCGGCAGCTTCTTGAACGGCGCGTACAACGGCGATTCGGTCGGATCCTTCAGGTCGGCAACCATGCTGATTGCCACTTCACGGCCATCCAGCACGGCGCGCGGCACGCTGAAGCCACGCTTCAGGCCGGCCCGCATGTTGTCGGTCTGCTGGCCGAAATAGCGCGGCACATCATTCAGGCGCGCGATGTAGTTCTGGTAGTCCTTGGCGGTCTTCATTTCGCGGCGCGCCATGAAGGACAGGTTGGACCAGAACGACGAGTCCGAGTTGAACGGCATCTCGTAGCCACGCAGGCGTACTTCGGCGGCCAGGTTGAAGACCTGGTCGCGGTAGATCGCGTAGTTGACCTGGTTGGCCGGCGACAGTGCCTTGACGTCCACCTTGTCCAGTTGGGCGAGTACGTCGTCCCAGACCTTCAGTCGCGCCTGCTGGGCGGCGGCACCGACGTCGGGCATGCGGGTAGCCTGGGCCGGGCCGTCGCCATCCTCGCTGGCTTCGCCGCCACCGGCCTGGCGCCAGGCCCATTCCTTCTCGTAGATGGCGCGGAACGCGGTATCGGCCGGTGATTCAGCGGCCACGCTGGCCGGAGCGGCCGTGGTGGCGGGCGGTGCGGCATAGGCGGCGGCCGGCAGGGACAGGGCGAGCAGCAGGGCAACAGACAGACGGGTATTCACGCAGACGGGTTCCCGGGGAAGGCGAACTCCGATCATGGCACCCCGGGTTCAGCGTGGCATGTATCGAACGTTGGGGGTCAATGACCCGCGCGATCGCGCTTCCAGCCACGATGCTTGATGTCCAGGTGCAGGCTGTACAACGCGGTGAAGGCCGGGAACAGGTTCTGCAGGACGCCCACCGAGTCCTGCTTGGCCGAGAACAGGAAGTAGCTCAGGGTCATCAGGCTGCCGACCACGCTCATGTACCAGAACAGCCGCGGGATGACCGGCTTACCCGCACGGCGCGAGGCAATGAACTGCACCAGCCAGCGCCCGCCGAACATCAGCGCGCCGGTGTAGCCGATCAGCTTCCAGCCGGTGACATGCAGGCCGGTCCAGAACAGCCAGGTGATCGGTTGGTCCAGCCAATGCAGTTCCATCAGCGTTCTTCCACGGCAGTGCGCCGGCTGCGGGTGATCAGCCAGGCCACCCCGCGCAGGTCACGGATGCCGACCAGGGCGCGGCCGAGGTTGTTGTACTTTGAGACACCGGCGGTGCGATGACGGTGATTGACCGGCACGCTCACGGTCTGCCAGCCGGCGCGCTGCATCAGCGCGGGCAGGTAGCGGTGCATGTGGTCGAAGTACGGCAGGTCGAGGAAGGCGGCGCGCTCGAACAGCTTGATGCCGCAGCCGGTATCGGGGGTGTCATCGCGCAGCATGCGGGCACGGATGGCGTTGGCCCATTTGCTGGCCCAGCGTTTGCTGCCGCTGTCCTGGCGGTTGACCCGCCAGCCGGCGAACAGCTTGACCGCCGGCTGCGCGGCATCGCGCGCAACCAGCAGGCGCGGAATGTCAGCGGGGTCGTTCTGGCCATCGCCATCGAGGGTGGCAATCCATGGCGCGCGCGCGGCTTTGACCCCTGTGCGGACGGCGGTGCTCTGGCCGCTCTGGGTGACGTGGTGGAGCACGCGCAGTTCGGGGGTCGTGGCCTTGAGCGCGGTAAGCACGGCCAGGGTGTCATCGCGCGAGTGGTCGTCGACGTAGACGATCTCGAACGGCACGCGGCCGCGCAGGGCGGCGGTGATCTCGTCGATCAGAGGCTGGACGTTGTCGCGTTCGTTGAACACCGGGACGACGACCGACAGCTGGGATTCTCTCATGATCGTGCCCTGGGGATGGGTTCGTGGCCGTTGAAGGTCCGCGCATTCTCCGTAGGCAACGTTATCCGAAGATGAATACCCGCAGGGGAATCAGGCGCGGTCGCCGAAATAATCGCGGCACCAGTCGACCACCGGCGGCAATCCGCGCTCGATGGGCGTGGCCGGTTCGTAGCCGAAAGCGTCATGTGCACGACGGGTGTCGGCCATGGTGCGGACCATGTCGCCGGGCTGCATCGGCTTGTAGACCTTGTGCGCCGGGCGTCCGGCGGCGGCCTCGATGATGCCGATGAACTGCTCCAGCTCGATCGGAGTGTGGTTGCCGAGATTGAAGACACGGTGCGGAACGTCCTCGCTGGACGGATGCGCCAGCGCGCCGAGGATACCGCTCACAATGTCGGAAACGTGTGTGAAATCGCGCTGCATCTTGCCGTCGTTGAAGACCTCGATCGGCCGGCCGGCCAGCACCGCGCGCGAGAACAGCAGCGGGGCCATGTCCGGGCGCCCCCAGGGGCCGTACACGGTGAAGAAGCGCAGGCCGGTGGCACGCAGCCCATACAGCTGGGCATAGGTGTAGGCCATCAGTTCGTTGGCGGCCTTGGTCGCCGCGTACAGCGAGCGCGGACGGTCAATGCGCTGGTCTTCGGAGAACGGCGGGGTGGCCGAGTCGCCATACACCGAGCTGCTGGAGGCATACACCAGGTGCTGCACGCCACGGTGGCGGCACAGCTCGAGCATGTTGACGAACCCAGCCAGGTTGCTGTCCACGTAGGCGTGCGGGTTCTGCAGGGAGTAGCGCACGCCGGCCTGGGCGGCCAGGTGGATCACGGCGGTAGGCTGCACCTCGTCGAACAGGGCGGCCAGGCCCTCACGGTCGGTCAGGTCCAGCGCGCGGATATCCACATCCGGGCACAGCGCGGCCACACGGTCGCGCTTGATCTGCGGGTCGTAATAATCGTTGTAGTTGTCCAGCCCGACCACGGACTGGCCGCGCTCGACCAGGGCCCGGCAGGTGTTGGCACCAATGAAGCCGGCAGCACCGGTAACGAGGATGGTCATGGGGTGGTGTCCTTCGT
>JAEXNZ010000492.1 GCA_023439425.1 Pseudomonadota bacterium | reverse complement strand
GGCTCATGACGCTCTGCGGCGACTGGTTGGCCTGCGCCAGCATCGCGGTACCGGCCTGCTGCAGGATCTGCGTGCGGGTCAGTTCGGCGGTTTCCTTGGCGTAGTCGGTGTCGCGGATACGGCTGCGCGAGGCCGACAGGTTTTCCGAGGTGGTGTTCAGGTTGGCGATGGTCGAGGTGAAGCGGTTCTGGACCGCACCCATATCGGCACGCGAGCTGTTCACCGCGGTCAGGGCGTCGTCGACGATCGACAGGGCCTTCTGGGCACCGGCCACCGAGGAGATGTCCACGCCGCTGACGGTGTCGCGGGCGGTTGCATCGGCGTCGGCAATGCCGGCCAGGGCCAGGGTCAGGCCGGTGGCGTCGGTGGTGGCAGCGGTGAACTCGAAGTCCTTGCCCGACTTCAGCGAGCTCAGTTCCAGCTTGCCGTCCTTGTCCAGCGAGGCGTAGACGCCGGTCTGGTCCATCTTGTCGTTGATGGCGTTGACCAGCTTCTTGCTGACGTCGGCGGCCTTGTCACCGATGGCCACGTCGATGTCGGCAATGGCCACGCCATTGATTTCCATGTCGGTGACGGTGCCCGCAGCCGTGGCGGTGCCGGTCATGGCGGCGGCCGTGGATGTCTGCTTCGCGGCATACAGGCCGTTGCCCAGCTCGGAAGTGCTGGAATTGACGATGCTGTTGATGCCGATGGTCTGGCCCGAATCGGCACCGATCTGGAACAGCGCGCCCGAGAACGAACCGTCCAGCAGCTTGGTGCCGTTGAAGTTGGTCTGGCGGCTGACGCGGTCGATTTCCGAAACCAGCTGCTTCACTTCCGAGTTCAGCGCTTCGCGGTCGCTGTCGGAGTTGGTGGCGTTGGCCGACTGCACCGACAGCTCACGGATACGCTGCAGGTTGTTGCCGATTTCGACCATCGCGCCTTCGGCGGTCTGGGCCAGCGAGATGCCGTCGTTGGCGTTGCGCACGGCAACGTCCAGGCCACGGATCTGGGTGCTGAAACGCTCGGAGATCGCCAGGCCGGCGGCGTCGTCCTTGGCGCTGTTGATGCGCAGACCCGACGACAGGCGCTGGATCGTCGTGGCCAGGCTGGAGCCGCTGGTGGAGAGATTTCGCTGAGCATTCAGCGACATCACGTTGGTATTGATTACTTGTGCCATGTATCTGTTTCCTGTGGGCAATGTCCGGCCGCGGCGTGCACCCGGAACTGACGCATTGGCTGCGTCAGGCGTCGACGCAGTGCTTGCAGGAGGGATAACGGCGTGCTGTGAGAATGCTTGAGGAAAAAAACGCCAAGAACATCACCCAGGGCAGGGTAACGGTCGGCCTAATCCTTGTGGCACAAGGCTTTCAACTTAGTGACGCGCCATGCGCGTCAACCACGTGGAATCAGATTCGTTCGTCAGCGGATGGCGTTGAAAAGACTCATCTGCTGCATCTGGGTGAAGATGGTCTGCGCGGCCTGCAGTGAGATCTGCTCCAGCTGGTACTGGCCGATCGCTTCTGCGTAATCCAGGTCGCGCATGGCCGACAACGTGGTTTTAAGTGTGACGCTGTTCGCATCTCTGAGTGCGCCGGCATCATCAATGGCCTTCAACTGCGCACCACCCGCGGCGCGCGCATCGATGAACTTTTCAGACGCGCGGGCGACGTCACGGATCGCGCCCTGCAGCACGTTCTGCTGCTGGGCGACGGCGGTGGGATCATCTGCGGCGGTGTCCAGCGCGGAGATCAGTCCATCCAGGGTGGCGAAGATGTCGCGCGAACTGGCCGCACCCACGCCGAAGCTGTCGCCGGCGGCCGGTTCGCCTTCAATGCGCATCGACACGCCCTCGAAGGTGATGTCCTCGCCGGCCTTGAAGGTGCCGGTCTGAACCACGGTGTTGGTGGCATCCACCACTTCGTAGGTGTCAGCCGCAGTGAAGCGCACGGTGTAGCTCTGGCCGTTCCAGCTGCCCGAGGCGGCATGCTGGCCGAAAGTGGTCAGCACGCCGGTACCGGTATTGCCGGCGGCCGCGCTGCCGTCCAGGCGACCATCGCCGGTGGGAATGCGCAGGAAGATCTCGCTTCCCGGCAGCACGTCCTTGACGAAGGTGTCCGGCGCGACCTCGATCTGACGCTGGGTCTGGTCACCGCTGTAGGTCACCACGCCGTTGCTCAGCTTGAAGGGGGCTTCGGAGTCATTGGTACCGCCAAACAGGTAGCGGCCCGTGCCGTCGGTGCTGTTGGCCAGCGCCAGCAGGCCTTCCTGCACGCTCTTCAGCTCCGAGGCGATGGCCTTGAGGTCGGAGGAGGACAGGGCAGGGTTGTTGGCCTGGATGGTCAGTTCGGTGATGTGCGCCATCATGTCGCCGGCCTGGGCCAGCGCGTTTTCCTGCAGGCCCAGGCGGTTCTGCACGACGTCGCCGTTGCGCTCGAAGCGCTCCAGTTCGGCGACGGCGCGGTCCAGCCCGACGGCGGTGCCGGCGGCGACCGGGTCGTCCTTGGCGCTCACCAGCTTCTTGCCGGTGGCCAGCTGCTGTTCGAGGTGGTTCATTTTGCTCTGCTTGGCCAGCATCAGGTTGATGGACTGGTTGAACATCATCCCGGTGGAGATTCGGTTGTTCATCGCGATACGGCCCCCAGGATGGTCTGGAACATGGTGTCGGCAGTGGAAATGAGCTGCGAGGCGGCCTGGTAGGCCTGCTGCAGGCGGAGCATGTCGGCGGCTTCCTCGTCCAGGTTCACACCGGAAATGGAATCACGCGCGGCCTGTGCCTGGTCGGTGATCACCTGCTGCGCCTGCAGTGAGTAGTCCGCCGCGCGTGCGGCCGAGCCGACCAGGGTGGTCAGTCCCCCCAGCGCGCCGTTGAGGGTCACGGTGCCATCATTGAAGGCCTTGGCGTCTTCCACCTTGGCCAGCAGCAGCGCATTGGAGTTGTCGCTGGAGCCGGCCGGGGTCGGCGTGATGTTGAAGCTGTCGCCGGTCTTGGGCGCGCCATCCAGCACGAAACTCCAGCCGTTGGCGCTGATGGTGCCGCCGGCGGTGTAGGTGAACGGGCCGGTGCCGTCGATGGTGTATTCGGTGGCGCTGGTGAAGACGATCGCGGCCGGGTTGCGCAGGTTGGCGTTGGCGTAGTCGGTCACGGCCACGCCGCTGACCTTGCCGGTACCGGTGTTGGTCAAGCCGGCGGCGGCTTTGACCGGTGCCGCGGCGGCAATGCGCGAGGTGTCGGTGATCGCCACCGACAGACTGCCGGCGACGCCCGCGGTGGGCTGCAGCAGGAAACGGTCATTGTTGGCCGGCGTGCCGGACATCACCAGCTCTACGCCATTGATGACCAGCGGGGCGGCGGCGGTGCCGGTGCCGGTCATCGGAATCGCCGCGCCGGTGTCGGCGCGGGTGGCCTGCCAGGTGG